>NZ_JBHVCT010000046.1:0-50830 GCF_042803195.1 Streptomyces sp. NPDC057428 | reverse complement strand
CGGCGAGCTCGGCGGCCTGCGCCTCCGCAGCCTCGACCTGCCGCTGGAGCAGCCCGATCACCGCGAGGAGATCCTCACGCGACGCGGACTCGAAGACGGACGACACGAGCACGGATCCTGCCGCACCCGCCCACCACCTGTCACATCGTCAGACAAAGCCCCAGACCACGACCTTCTGAATGCTTACCCTCGCTGTGGGCTGTCCGGTGTGCAACAAGCTCGTCCTCGTGCTCCTGGGAGCGTCTGGTGCCATGAGCTACTGGGCGCCCCTGCAGCCCCTTCTGGCGGTTCTGTCCGTCGGGCTGCTGGCGGAGGCCGCGCTGCGGCGACTGTCCCTGCAGAGGCAGTGCCCTCTCCCCGCTGCCGCCTGATTCGCGGCCAGTTCCTCCAGCCCATCTCCCTCCTCCACATCTGAGGTGTGCCATGACGTCTTCGACCTCTTCCTCCTCTCCTCTCCGATCCCGCAAGCGGTCCCTCACGGCGCTTGCGGCGATCGTCGCCGCAGCGGCGACCGCCGTGTTCGCCTTCACCCTTGATGCCCCCGAACGGCGTGACGCCGCGAAGCCCGAGTCACCTGTCGTCAGTACCGAGTCGGCGACGCCGGAAGGCGCCGACGAGAGTCTGCTCGCGCTCGCGCGCCGGGACGGGGGCGACGCACTGGCCGTGGGCAAGGCCGACGCCCCGGTGGTGATGATCGAGTACTCCGACTTCCAGTGCCCGTTCTGCGGGCGCTTCGCCAGGGAGACGGAGCCGGCACTCCTGCGTTCCTACGTCGACAAGGGGGTGCTGCGAATCGAGTGGCGCAACTTCCCGGTGTTCGGTGAAGAGTCGGAGCAGGCGGCGCTCGCTGGATGGGCTGCTGGTCAGCAGAAGAAGTTCTGGGACTTTCACAAGGTCGCCTACGGCGAGCCGCGGGAACGGAATCAGGGCGAGTTCTCCAAGGACAGGCTGGTGTCCATGGCGCGTGAGGCGGGGATCGCCGACCTTGAGCGGTTCCGCTCGGACATGGCGTCCGATGAGGCCCGTAGCGCTGTGAGCAAGGATCAGGAGGAGGGATACGGCCTCGGCGTGACCAGCACCCCTGCCTTCCTCATCAACGGCAAGCCGGTCCTGGGCGCGCAGCCGACAGCGACGTTCGAGCAGGCCATCGACGCCGCTGCAAAGGCGGCACGACGGTGAGCGAGGTCGGCCTCGCGATGGCCTTCCTGGGCGGGCTGCTCGCGCTGCTGAGTCCATGCAGCGCACTGTTGCTGCCGGCGTTCTTCGCCTACTCATTCACGAGCCGGACGAAGCTGGTCGCGCGGACGGGGCTTTTCTACGTCGGGTTGTGCACCACGCTCGTGCCACTCGGGGTGGCCGGTTCCTTCGCCAGCCGTCTCTTCTACGGACACCGCGACACACTGGTGACGGTGGGCGGATGGACCATCATCGCACTGGGTGTGGCACAGATCGCCGGCTTGGGTTTCGGATCGCGGCGCATGGCACAGGCAGCCGGGGCGCGGCGCTCGGGTTCGGCGCTGTCGGTGTTCGCGCTCGGAGCGGTCTACGGGCTCGCGGGCTTCTGCGCTGGGCCGATCCTCGGAGGCATCCTCACCGTAGCGGCGGTGGACGGAGATCCCTTGCACGGCGGGGCGTTGCTGGCGGTCTACGCGATGGGGATGGCCTTGCCCATGTTCGCGCTCGCTCTGCTGTGGGACCGGTTCGATCTGGGCCGCAGAAAATGGCTGCGCGGACGGCCCCTTCAGGTGGGGCGGTGGTCTCTGCACAGTACGTCGGTGCTCGGCGGGCTGGTCTTCGTGGCGCTCGGCTCGCTGTTTCTGCTCTTCGACGGGACGTCGGCGCTGCCGTCGCTGATCAGTACCGATACGGAATTCGCGCTGGAGCAGCGGCTTTCCGGTATCGGTGCTGTGGTGTCCGACCGGCTCGTCCTGCTGGTTCTCGCGGCCGGGGTCATGGTGGCGGCGCTGTACGTGCTGCTGCGGCCCGTCCGGAAGCGGCGCAGTGACGTCGAGGAGCGAGAACCCTCTGCCCAGAGCTGACGTGTTATGCCGAGCGGCAGGTGCAAGGGCGGGGGCCCGGTCAGCCGGGCCCCCGCCCTTGTGGCGCTGCAGATCAGCGGCTGCGCAGTTCCGCCAGCGTGCGGTCGAGGTCGAGGGCACGGGGGCGGTTGTACGGGAGCTTCGCGAGGATCGCGGCCATGCCGCAGGTGTTGGTGAGCGCAGAGAAGACCAGCCCACCAGCGATGCCGGCCGACAGGATCTGGAAGGCCGGGTGGATGAGAACGCCGAGCAGAAGGCCGAGCAGGACGAGGGCACCAGCAGTGAGACGGACCTGGCGCTCCATGCCCCACACGGTGCGGGCCGAGCCCTGAGGACGGTGGAGTTCGTGCCCGCTGGCAGCCCAGGCTCCGGTGCCGCCGGAGAGGGTCGTGGTGGTGATGTCGTTCTCAGCGAGGATCTTGCAGGCGTTCTCGGAGCGGGCACCGGATGCGCAGACGACCAGTACGTCTTGGCGGTGTGCCGCGTGGCGGATGTCGGGCAGGGCGCGCTGGATGTGGTCGAGGGGGATGTTGAGGGCGCCGGGCAGGTGACCTGCGGCGTATTCGCCGGGGGTACGGACGTCGATGACGGTCAGTTCGTGCAGGCGGGTGCGGGCTTCACCGGTACCAAGGGCGGTGGGCGTGGTCATGGAGGGTGTCATCCTTTGCTGTCGGCAGGGCTCCCATACAGGGGAGTATATTTACCCCTGGGGGTATGTGGTGAGGAGTGATGATGGAGCTTGATCTGGCGGGTGCGGAGCTGAAAGCGGTTCTGAACCGATTGCGCCGTGCACAGGGACAGATCTCCGGGGTGATCCGGATGATCGAGGAGGGGCGGGACTGCGAGGAGGTCGTGACGCAGTTGGCGGCTGCGTCCCGGGCTCTGGACCGGGCCGGTTTCGCGATCATCGCCACCGGGCTCCAGCAGTGCCTGACCGAGATGGAGGACGGCAGTCGCTCCGGCGAGGACCGGGATGAGATGCGCGCCCGACTGGAGAAGCTGTTCCTGTCCCTGGCCTGATGGGGCCGGCTGGAGCGCGGCGGTGGTGATGCTCACCGCTCGGCTCAGATGACGACGTCTATGAGCATCCAGAGCGCCACCGCCAACAGAACGTAGGCGAAGATGCGCTGCAGGCCCTGCCCGCTGATCTTGGTGGACAGGCGCTTTCCGTCCCAGGCGCCGAGGATCGCCGCTCCGGTGAAAGGGGCGATCACTTCCCAGCGCAAGTCTCCTCCAGCTCCTGTTCTGGCGGTGAGGGCGGACAGGGAGTTGACGGTGATGACCAGCAGACTGGTGCCCACTGCCTGCTTCATCCGCAGCCCGAGAACGCTGACCAGGGCGGGGACGGCGAGGAACCCCCCGCCTACGCCGAGGAACCCGGTGACGGCACCGAGCCCGGCTCCGGTGGCGGCCGCTTTGGCCGGACGTATCCGCTCAGGCGGCGCCGATTCGGTTGGACGCAGCATGCGCAGGGCGGCCAGGGCGGCGATGGCTGCGAACGCTGTGGTGAGTACGGCGGACGGCAAGTGCCCGGCGGCGGCTCCGGCGAGGAAGGCGGGGACGATGCCCGCGAGCGCGAACGGCGCGCCGGCCTTCCAGGCGACGTTGCCGTCGCGGGCGTGGGCGTACAGGGCGGTGGCAGAGGTCGCGGTGACAATGATCAAGCTGGCGGTGGTGGCCGAGGCCGGGGAGAAGCCGAGCAGGTAGATCAGGGCGGGGACCGCGAGGACGCTGCCGCCACCGCCCAGGGCGCCGAGGGCCAGACCGATGACGGCCCCGGCGATGAGAGCGAGGACGAGGGTGCTCACGCTATCTCGCCGCTGTTCCCGCGCTCGTCGACGACCGGATACCCGGCGGCGGCCCACGCGTTCATGCCGCCCTCCACGTCCACCGCGTCCGCGCCCCGTTCGGCCAGGAGCTTCGCGGCATGCTGCGAGCGGTGCCCGCTACGACAGATCACCACCAGCGCCCGACCCTGCGCGGTCGCGGGCAGTGCTCCACCCGCGACCAGGCCGGTCAGCGGGGCGTGCACGGCGTTGGGGGCATGCCCGGACTTCCACTCGTCTTTCTCGCGCACGTCCAGCAGAACGGCATCGGACTGATCACCGTTGGTGATGGCCTGCGCCTCGTCGACGGACACGCGCTTCTGGCTCTTGCGGAAGAGGAGCATCAGATACTCGCCTCATCTTTCGTCGGCGCCCCGCGCAGGGGCGCCGGCCTGGTGCCGGGGCAGCCTGTCAGGACGGTCAGCCCGGCCTTCTCGGCAGCGTCGAAACCGTCGTCCACGGCCACCACCCGCCGACCGGCGGCATCCAACAGGGAGGCGGCGATGCCCGCGCGCATTCCGCCCGCGCAGTGCACCCACACCGTCCCGTCCGGTACCTCACCGATGCGGCGGTGCACCTGGTGGATCGGGATGTGCACCGAGCCGGCTATCCAGCCTTCGGCGCGCTCGGAATCACGGCGCACGTCCAGCACCACGACCTCGTCCATGTCCTGACCTGCCAGCTCGGCGAAGGTGGCGCGGGCGAACGAGGCAGGACGCTCCCCTTCGCGCAGCCATTGCGCCGGGCCGCCGGTCGCGGCGGAGGCGGGCCGGTCGATGCCGACGCGGACCAGCTCCCGTTGGGCCGCCGCCAGCTGCTCGGCACTCTCGGCGAGCAGGGTGACGGGCTTGCCCCACGGAATCATCCAAGCCAGATACGTCGCGAGCTTGCCGTCCAGCTCGAAGTTGAACGAGCCCGCGACATGCCCCTCGGCGAAGGCGATCCGGCTACGCAGGTCCACGACCCACTCCCCGGCCGCGAGCCGGGTGGCGATCTCCTGCGGATCGGCGACCGCGGGCGGAGTCATGTCGACCGGGTCGGGCCCGCCCGCGTTGGCCGGGCCCATGTGCGTGTAGTAGGCGGGCACGTCCTCCAGGCCGGCGAGCAGGTCGGCGACAAATGTGTCCACATCCACCGTCAGGGCCGCGTTCGCCGTCTTCTCCTTGCCGATCGTCGTGCTGTCGCCGTCGGCCTGCGCGGAGGAACAGAAGCTGCCGAACCCGTGGGTGGGCAGCACGGCCGTCTCGTCGGGAAGCGCTTCGGCCAGGCGGTGCGCCGAGGCGTGCTGGGCACGCGCCAGCTCCTCGGTCAGACGGGGCTCGACGAGATCGGGACGACCGACCGTACCGATCAGCAGGGACCCACCGGTGAACGCGGCCACCGGCCGGCCCGCCTCCCGCAGCACGTACGCGGTGTGGTGCGGAGTGTGACCGGGAGTCGCAATCGCCGCCAGGTCCAGGTCGGCGGCGCTGTCGATGTCGACCGCGTCCCCGTCGTGCACGGGAGTGCGGGCGAAGGAGACGTGCGCACCGGCGGGCACCAGGTAGACGGCGCCCGTGATCCGGGCCAGCTCCAGTCCGCCGGTGACGTAGTCGTTGTGGATGTGGGTCTCCACCACGTGCGAGATACGCACCCCCCGCCGGGCGGCCGCTGCCAGCACCTGATCGATGTCCCGGGGCGGATCGACGGCCACAGCAGCCGCCGGACCGCCGGCGAGGTAGCTGCGGTTGCCCAGACCCTCCAGCTCGATCACGTCAACGAAAAACACCGTGATGCTCCTTCCGTACGAAAATTACCCCCTGGGGTATGTGATCCACCGTAACACCCTTACCCCCGGGGGTATATTTCGACTCAGGTGGCAGCAGTCATCCGTACTACGGATCGGCCGTTTCGCCGGCCGACCGCTCCCGCAAACGAGGAGGCAGGCAATGGGCTACGACCGCACCGTGAGCGTGAAGGGGTCGTTCGAGCAGGTTCAGCGCGAGGTCCGTGACGCACTGGCCGAGCAGGGTTTCGGGGTCCTGACGGAGATCGACGTGCAGGCCACGCTGAAGGCGAAGCTCGGGCATGACATGGAGCCCTACCTGATCCTCGGCGCCTGTAACCCACCCCTCGCACACCAGGCCCTGGAAGCCGACCGCTCGATCGGTCTGCTGCTGCCGTGCAACGTCGTCGTGCGCGCCGACGGCGACCAGGTGGTCGTGCAGGCCGTCGATCCCGGCACCATGGTCACACTGACCGGACTCGATGCGATGGCGCCCGTGGCCCGGGAAGCCACTCTCCGCCTGGACGCCGCCCTCGCCTCCCTGAAGGGAACCGGCGCGTGAGGACCGACGCCGAGAACCACGCGCGGACGGGGCACTGATCAGCTGGCCCGGGCCGCCCCGGCCCGGGCGGGGCGGGGCTGCCCGCAGGGTGAGGCGGTGCCGGCCGGGGGTGACGCCGCGGTGCGGTTCTAGACGCGGGCGGCCGGAGCGTTTTGCTCCAGGCGGGCACCCAGAGTGTCGGCGAACTCCTCGGCCCGGGCCAGCTGAATGCGCAGCTTCTCCACCTGCTCGGCGGCGACCTGCCGGTAGGTCCGCACCCGCTCCAGCAGCGCCTCGCGCTCGCCGTCGTCGAGAGCGTCGTCGCCGTCCAGGCGGTCGGTGGCGTCCAGCAGGTCGCGCATCTGCTCCAGGGTGAAGCCGAGCGGCTTCATCCGGCGGATGACCATGAGGCGGGCGACGTCGGTCTCGGTGTAGAGGCGGAATCCGCCCTGAGAGCGGGCGGAGGGGATGACCAGGCCGGTCTCCTCGTAGTGCCGGATGGTGCGCAGCGACAGCTCCGTCCGCGCGGCGACCTCGCCGATCTGCATGTGCTTGCCGTCCACGCCCGTGTCCCTGACCCTTTCTCGTGGCGGGCCGCGTCCTGTGCGACCCCGCACCTCTACCCTAACGTTACGGTAGAGTTGATGAAGGTGAGGGCGGCGAGGCTGCCCCCTACTGCCGTTTCCGGGGCCGATGACGCCCCCGGCGAAGATCCGATTCTTGCAGGAGAGAGCGTGCGCGAGCCCACGACGCTGACCGCCGCCCCCTGCCCGCCGTGACCCTTCGCCCTCGGACGTGACCCACCCGGCCGGGCACCGCCCAGGCCCCGGCTCGCGTCCCTTCACGACTTCCCGGCCCGCCTCGGGCCGCCCGCGGGATGCCGACCGGCCTCCCGCGCCTCCTCCCGCACGCCCCGGCCTGCCCCGCGGTGTGCCCGAGCACGACAGGTACGCATCTCCTTGTCTTCTGCTGCTGTGACTCCCGCCGCGCGGCTGCGCGGCCTCAAGCCCGACTGGCTCAACAACCCGAAGGTCTGGCGCACCGAGATCCTGGCCGGCGTGGTCGTGGCCCTCGCGCTGATCCCCGAGGCGATCTCCTTCTCGATCATCGCCGGCGTCGACCCGGCAGTCGGCCTGTTCGCCTCCTTCACCATGGCCGTCGTCATCTCCATCGTCGGCGGACGGCGCGCGATGATCTCCGCTGCCACCGGCGCCATCGCCCTGGTCATCGCCCCGCTCAACCGCGAGCACGGCCTGGGCTACCTGATCGCCGCCGTCATCCTCGGCGGTGCCATCCAGGTGATCCTGGGCGCGCTCGGGGTGGCGAAGCTGATGCGCTTCGTGCCCCGCAGCGTGATGGTCGGCTTCGTCAACGCCCTCGCGATCCTGATCTTCGTGGCACAGGTGCCCGAGATGCACGACGTGCCGTGGGCGGTGTACCCGCTGATCATCGGCGGGCTCGCGCTGATGGTGTTCTTCCCGAAGGTCACCAAGGTGATCCCGGCCCCGCTCGTCTCGATCGTCATCCTGACCGTCATCACCGTCGCGGCCGGCATCGCGGTGCCCACCGTCGGCGACAAGGGCGACCTGCCGTCCTCCCTGCCGGTGCCGGGCCTGCCGGACGTGCCCTTCACCATGGACACCCTGACGACGATCGCGCCGTACGCGTTCGCGATGGCACTGGTCGGCCTGATGGAGTCGCTGATGACGGCCAAGCTCGTCGACGACATCACCAACACCCACTCCTCCAAGACCCGCGAGTCCATCGGCCAGGGCATCGCCAACATCGTCACCGGCTTCTTCGGCGGCATGGGCGGCTGCGCCATGATCGGCCAGACCATGATCAACGTGAAGGTCTCCGGCGCCCGCACCCGCCTGTCCACGTTCCTGGCCGGCTCGTTCCTGATGGTGCTGTGCATCGTCTTCGGCCCCGTCGTCTCCGACATCCCCATGGCCGCCCTGGTCGCCGTCATGGTCATGGTCGCCTTCGCGACCTTCGACTGGCACTCCATCGCCCCCACGACCCTCAAGCGGATGCCCGCCGGTGAGATCGCCGTCATGGCCATCACCGTGATCGTGGTGGTCGCCACCCACAACCTCGCCATCGGCGTCGTCGTCGGCTCCGTCACCGCCATGGTCATCTTTGCCAAGCGCGTCGCCCACCTCGCCCGCGTCCACAGCGTCCTCGACCCCGACGGCACCACGGTCGTCTACCGGGTCACCGGCGAACTGTTCTTCGCCTCCTCCAACGACCTCGTCGGCCAGTTCGACTACGCCAGCGACCCCGACAAGATCGTCATCGACCTGTCCGAGGCCCACGTCTGGGACGCCTCCTCCGTCGCCGCCCTGGACGCGATCGAGACCAAGTACGCCCAGCGCGGCAAGACCGTGGAAATCACCGGGCTGAACGACCTGAGCGCCGACCTCCACGGCAAGCTCACCGGCGAACTCGCCGGCAGTCACTGACCCCGGCGCCGCACGCCAACAGCACAGGACCCCGGCCGCCCCCGGCCGGGGTCCTGTCATCTCTGCCCGGCGCCCTACTCCGGTGAAGGGCCCCAGTAGGTGCCGAAGGTCCACAGGTTGCCCTCCGGGTCCTGCACCGTGCACACGTACGCCGCAGCCCCCGACCCGAACCGCGTCTCGTGCGGCGCTTCGAGGACCTCGCCGCCCGCGTCCACCACCCGCCGGTGCACCGCGTCCACCTCGTCACTCACCACGTAGACCGCGCTGGCGCCCGCCCGCATCCGCCCGTGCACGCTGTCCGTGTGCCTCGTCGAGCCGAACACCAGCGCACCACCGCCAGGCCAGCGCAGCTCCGCGTGGCCGATCCCGCCGTGCTCATCCGGCGCGGCGACCACCTGCTCGAAACCCAGCACGTCGACCAGGAAGCACAGCGCCGCCTCCCTGTCGTCGTAGTGCAGGACCGGCCAGACGGAGGACAGGGAGACATCAGGCGCCATACCGATCATCGTAGGCAGACAGGCACCAAACCCCACGAAAGCACCAAGAACGGGCTCCGCCCACAGCTGTCAGCCCCATTGCGTGATGCACTGGCCCTGGTCGGTGAGGGGCACCTCGAACCCGGCTCGTGAGAAGCCCCGCAGAGACTCCTCGGGCCCCACGAGCTCGATCAGGGTTCGGGAGGCGGTCCAGTTCGCGTTGCAGTGCGGTGAAGCGGTGAAGTCGTCGGAGACGGTGTAGGTGCGCGGGAGTGCCTTCGTCTCCCTCGCTTGCGGCCTCATCCGCTGCCGAAACCGGAGCATCTGCGGTTTCGCGAACTTCAGCTGAGCTCCGTGAACGCTGCGGCGGGCGGGAGTTCATCAGCCAAGCGAGCGTGCACCCTGTCGCAGCTTCTGGGCCTCCACGACGCGACTGTGTCCCGCGCCTTCGACGACTTCGCGCCGCTCGGGATCCAGCCCTACGGCAGGTTCCCGTTGGGCCGATCTGGCTGGCGCAGAGCAATCTACCCGTGAACCGGGGGTCCTCGGTTGCCTCCTTGGACCCGGAACCGATCGAACGCCCGGGGGCCGCACCGCGGTGCGGTGGCATCGAACTCGCCGAACTACCGTCACGGCTTCAGCGGACGCAGCAAACCAGCATGGTCGGCAACTACACCAGCGGGAGGCGGGTTCCCGCCGTCTCGCTGTCCTGGCCCAACAGCGACACGATCGTCGGGATCAGCAGTGCCCCTCCGGCATTGCCCGTTCGCTTGCTTCCGCAACGCGACTAGCCGCCCAGCATCCGAGGCGAGCCCTCGGCCTTGGAGCCCTCGCTGGGAGAATCCTGGGAGAGAATCTTCTCCCTGATACCAACCGACACCCCTCGGAACCACCTCATCCCTACCCCCTGACCTGCAGCTCTAGACCCGCAGGTGCCGATCCCGCCCGACCCTCATTCGGGAAGAAGAGGTCGTGGGTTCAAATCCCGCCACCCCGACAGATGAAACACCAGGTCAGGCGCCTTCTCTCAGCAGAAGGCGCCTGACCTGTTTCGTGCGTGCGAGCTACTCGGCGGACAGGCCCTCGCGCATCGCCTTCGCGGTGGTAGTGGGGTCGTATCCCTCGGGGACGCCTTCGACCATGATGATGTCGCCCTCGATGTGCCGTGAGCGCAGTGGTGCGATCGCCTGATAGGCGGGCGAGTCCCACCAGGCCCGCGCTTCGGAGATGCCCGGGAAGCCGATCAGTACGACGTGCCCCGGCCAGCTGCCCTCCTTCACCTCGTGCGGTGTGGCGTGCACCAGGAAGCGGCCCCCGTACGGCTCGAAGGTGCCGGCGATGCGCTCGATGTATTCGATGATCTCCGGGTGGGGGTCGGCTTCCGCGAGGTGGGCTATGGCGTATGCGGGCATGGCGTCCTTCCGGTCAGAGGTGGGCTCCGTACGCCAGGATCATGACATTCGGCCCTGCCGGGGACGACGCACTTTTCGGACCGCGGATCCGCTGCCCCTGTGGCGCCCGCACAACCCCGTCCGGGCCTCACGACCGGCCGCAGACGACGTGTGGGCCCGGCCCTGCCACTGACTCCTCAAGAGGAGGGAACAGGACCGGGCCCACACGAGCCGGTCATGGCTTCGGCGGCGGAGCCGCATCCTCGGCGGGTGTACGCCGAGGGACTGATCAGGCAGCCGCTGCGGTGCTCTCGGCGATCTGGCTGAGAACCTCGGTCAGCGAGGTGACGACCTCGGCGTCGTCCGCCGGGTGGAGCTCGGCGAAGCGGATCACCGAACCCGGGATTGACAGCTTGACGTCCGCGAGAACGGTCGCGCCCGCGACGCCGGCCGCCTTGCGCGCCTCGTCCTGGGCCCACACGCCGCCGAACTGGCCGAAAGCGGTACCGACCACCGCAACCGGCTTGGCGGCGAGGGCGCCGGCACCGCGCGGGCGCGACAGCCAGTCGATCGCGTTCTTCAGGACGGCCGGCATCGTGCCGTTGTACTCGGGCGAGAACAGCAGGAACGCGTCGGTCCGGCCGGCCGCCTCGCGCAGCCGGGCGGCCGCGGCGGGCACGTTGCCCTCGACGTCGATGTCCTCGTTGTAGAACGGGACGTCCACGAGGCCTTCGTAAAGCTCGACCTCGACGCCCTCAGGGGCGTGCTTGGCCGCCGCCTCGGCGAGCTGGCGGTTGTGGGAGCCGGCGCGAAGGCTGCCGACGAGAGCGAGAATGCTTACAGACATGGGGGAAGCTCCTGGGGAGACCGAGACTGCAGAAGTAAGCGGACTGTAGTCCGTTTAAGGTTGTACCACCTCAAACGGACTGCGGTCCACTTCTCTTCTTCCATCGCTACCCTTGAGGTCATGACCGCCCCCCTGCCCCCGCTGCCCGGGCTGCCCGACCCCGGCGACACGCGCACGAGCCTCACGCTCGCAGCCGTGGGCGAACCCGAGCACCTCCGGGCGGACGCGGCACGCAATCGGGCGCTCCTGCTGGAAGCCGCTTCGCGGCTCCTGGCGGAGTGCGGAGCCGCGGACCTCACCATGGAGTCGGTGGCCGCGGCGGCGGGGGTCGGCAAGGGCACCGTCTTCCGGCGATTCAAGGACCGTACCGGCCTCCTCATCGCGCTCCTCGACCACCGGGAGTCACTGCTCCAGGCGACGTTCCTCTCGGGGCCTCCCCCCATGGGGCCGGATGCCCCGGCTGCCGAGCGGCTGCACGCTTTCGGCCCGGCCGTCATGCGCCACGAGCGCGATCACCACGAGCTCATCCTGGCCTCACGCACCGATCCGCTGCGCACCTTCGCCATTCCCGCCTACCGGCTGCGGCTCAGTCACGTCGCCATGCTGGTGCACCGAACGGGCGTGACCGGGAATCCGGAACTGCTCGCCCACTCGCTCCTCGCATCGATCGACACCCCCCTCGTCCACCATCTGACCTGTGAACGAGGCGTGTCAATCGCGCAGTTGGAACAGGGATGGCACGACCTCGTCAGCCGGCACGGCGTGGCACGCTGAGCAGTCCGCCCCGCCCGGCGCGCACCTGGACCAGAGCATGTGTACCGCTGGTACGCCACGCCCGGCCGGATTCCTCCAGGCGCGCCACGGTGCGCGCATCCAGACCCACGACGACATCGGACTTCAGCGTCCGCAGTGCCGCGACGGCACCGGGAAAGTGCGCGGTGACGTCCGCGAACGGTGTCGTGGGCGGCCACAGCCGGTCACCCACGAGCCGACGGTAGTTGAGGTCGCCCTTCAGGATCGTCAGTGTGGCGCCGGCCAGGTCGGCCCGGAGGTCCTCAGGCATCAGCTCGTACGCGAACGGAGCACAGTAGAAGGGGTGGGTACGCACTTCGAGCCGCCCCGCTCCCATGGCCTCCCAGACGCGCCTGCCGATCACACCCGCTTCGCCGGGGGCTCCGGCCAGGCGGCGCAGGCAGTCGACGACATCGGCCGTCATCGCGTCCGAAACGTAGTACGGGCGGGGTTTCACATGGAGAACCACCCGATCCGCGTGCTCGTGTTCGAGCAGGTGGTCGATGAGGATCAGGTCGGGAATGAGCTCGCGTCCGGTGTTGTCCGCGATCACGGCGACGGTGGCCCGCCCACCCGCGGGCAGCACCGACCACAACTGCCCCGTGTCGTCGGCGACCAGGCTGTGGTCCGGCTCGCCGAGGGAGGGCTCGTCGGCCGAAGGGCGGAAGCCCAGATCGGCACGGTTGCCCCAGAGCGAGGCCTGGAGCAGGGCATTCGCCCGCTCACCTGCGGGAAGAGCGACGAGGCCATCCAGGGACCTGAGCTCCTCGTCCACCGTGGCGCCGTGCAGTTCGGCCCGTTTGAAGGGGGCGAAGGGGTCGACACCCTGCCACGGCCCCTCGTCGAAATACCCGACCGCCTGCAGCAGCCGGCGGTAGAAGTAGCTCTCCGCCCAGAGGAACGGGGCGTCGAACCACGGCCGCCCGAAGTGCTCATACCCCTGGTCCAGCCAGAACCCCCGGTCCGGACTCGCGGGGCCGGGCGGTTCGACGACACCGTGGATGATCTCGTGCTGCAGGTCGTCGAGGGCACGGTGGCGGCCGGGTCCGTAGGGGAAGGCGTCCCGCACCTGTTCGATGAGGGCCGGATGGCGCTCGGCAAGGACCCCCCGGGCGAACGTGCCGGGCTCCCGGCATGTGATCACCGGTGGCAGTCCGGAGTCCCGCGCGGTGCCGGAAGCAGTTCGCTCATCGCCCATGCGCCCAGTCTGCCCGCACGGGCTCACCGGCTCCGGCTACGGGTGCTCGTGTCCGCCGTCAACGTCCGCCGCACCGGCGGGTCGCACCGTCAACAGCCGGGGGCGAAGCAGCACATGGGCGCACCGGAGGGTGGTTACGATATGTGTCGACTCAGATGATTTAACCAAGAGAGGGAACCCGCACCCATGCCGGCCGAGACATTCGAGTTCCAGGTAGAAGCGCGCCAGCTCCTGCAGATGATGATCCATTCGATCTACTCGAACAAGGACGTCTTCCTCCGTGAGCTCATCTCCAATTCATCGGACGCGCTGGACAAGCTGCGCCTGGAGAGCCTCCGCGACGACACGCTGCGGGCCGACTCGTCCGACCTCCACATCGGCATCGAGGCGGACCCGGAGAAGCGCACACTGACCGTGCGCGACAACGGCATCGGAATGTCGCACGACGAGGTCGTGCAGCTGATCGGGACGATCGCGAATTCCGGTACGGCGAAATTCCTCCAGGAATTGAAGGAAGCCAAGGACGCCACCGCGTCCGAGGAACTCATCGGGCAGTTCGGTGTGGGCTTCTATTCGAGCTTCATGGTCGCCGACGAGGTGACCCTGCTGACCCGGCGCGCAGGCGAGGAGACCGGTACACGGTGGCAGTCCGGTGGTGAGGGCACGTACACGGTCGAGACCGTGGACGACGCCCCGCAGGGCACGTCGGTCACGCTGCGGCTCAAGCCGGAGGACACCGAGGACAAGCTCTTCGACTACACCTCGCCCTGGAAGCTGAGGGAAATCGTCAAGCGGTACTCGGACTTCATCACCTGGCCCATCCGCATGGCGGCGGTCTCGGGTGAGGAGGACGCCGAACCCGGGACGGAGACGGTCAACTCGATGAAGGCCCTTTGGGCCCGGTCGAAGGACTCCGTGACGGACGAGGAGTACAGCGAGCTCTACAAGCACATCAGCCACGACTGGACCGATCCTCTGGAGACCATCCGCATGCAGGCGGAGGGGACCTTCGAATACCAGGCCCTGCTCTTCCTCCCGTCCCACGCACCGCAGGACCTGTTCATGCAGGACCACAAGCGGGGAGTGCAGCTCTATGTGAAGCGCGTATTCATCATGGACGACTGCGAAGCCCTCATGCCGACTTACCTTCGGTTCGTGAAGGGTGTCGTGGACGCACAGGACCTCTCGCTCAACGTATCGCGCGAGATCCTGCAGCAGGACCGCCAGATCGAGATGATGCGGCGACGCCTCGTCAAGAAGGTGCTTTCGACGGTCAAGGACATGAGGTCCAAGACACCTGAGAAGTACACGACGTTCTGGAAGGAGTTCGGGCGGGTCCTCAAGGAGGGACTGTTCCAGGACTTCGAGAACCGGGACGCGATCCTTGAGATCGCCTCCTTCTCCTCGACCCGGGACGAGGAGGAGCAGACGACCCTGCGCTCGTACGTGGAGCGGATGAGGGAGGGTCAGGAGCAGATCTTCTACATGACGGGTGAGTCGCGCTCCGCCATGGAGAGCTCGCCCCACATGGAGGCGTTCCGCGCCAAGGGCTTCGAGGTGCTCCTGCTGACCGATCCCGTCGACGAGGTCTGGGTCCAGTCCGTGCCGGAGTTCGACGGCAAGCAGTTGCAGTCCATCGCCAAGGGCGAAGTCGACCTGGACAGCGACGAGGAGAAGAAGGAGATCGAAGCCGAGCGTGAGAAGCAGCAGCAGGAGTACTCCGGGCTCCTCACCTGGATGACCGAGCAGTTGGGCGACACCCTGAAGGAGGTGCGCCTCTCCTCACGGCTCACCGTCTCGCCCGCCTGCATCGTCTCGGACACGCACGACGCCACCCCGGCCCTGGAGAACATGTACCGCGCCATGGGCCAGGAGGTGCCGCGCACCAAGCGGATCCTGGAGCTCAACCCGTCCCACGGGCTGATCAGCGGCCTGAAGAAGGCTCACGACGCGAGGGGCGACGATCCTGACGCCTCCGCCGAACTCGCCGAGACGGCCGAACTCGTCCACGGGCTGGCCCTCCTCTCGGACGGCGGCGAGCTGGGCGACCCGTCCCGCTTCAGCAGGCTCATGGCGGACCGCCTCGAACGCACGCTGTAGTCCGGAGCATCCCCAGCACCGCGGCCGCCAGGACTCCTGGCGGCCGCGGTCGTGTGAGGGCGCCGGGCGGACACGAAGGCCGGACCGCCACAGGCCGACGCGGAAGCGGGAAGGGAACCGCCGGCGAGGGGGCGGACACACGGCGCCCTGAGCGGCGCGTGTGACGACGGTACGAGGGTGTGCACCGGCTGCCGGTCCGAACGGACGGCCACTCGCAGAGAGTGACGCAGAGAAGTCACGGAGAGTGTCGAAACGGCCCGCCCCTTCACCATTCGAGGCCCCTCCGAAGGTTTATCTACGCGCGGAGCATCGACACCCGAACGATCATTCGGGCATATCAGACGACTTCCTCCGAGGCCACTTACCGACGGGTACCGGGAGCTGCTAGAAACATGCTCGCCCCACGAACTCCCCCCTCGTCCCCCACGTTTCGAAGGGCTGGCAGCCATGTCAGTACGAACCTTCCGGGCCTCCCTCTTCACTCTCGCGATCGCCGCCGTGGCCGCACTCGGCATCGCACCACCCGCATCCGCCGCAGGGGCCGACTACGTGGCTCTCGGTGACTCCTACTCCTCCGGAGTGGGCGCCGGCAGCTACACGTCGGAGAGCGGCAGCTGTAAGCGCAGCACCAACGCGTACCCGTACCTCTGGACGAACGCCAACAATCCGGCGTCGTTCAAGTTCGTCGCCTGCTCGGGCGCGACGACGTCATCCGTGGCGAGCAGCCAGCTGAGCGCGCTGACTTCGTCGACCACGCTCGTCAGCGTCACGGCCGGCGGTAACGACGTCGGATTCGCGGACGTCATGCAGACGTGCGTCCTGCAGAGCGAGGCCACCTGCGTGAACCGCGTGAACACGGCGGTCTCACAGATGCAGAACACCCTGCCGGGCGCGCTCGACTCGCTCTACGCGGGCATCCGTTCGCGTGCCCCCCAGGCCCATGTGGTCGTCCTCGGGTACCCGCGCTTCTACAAGCTTTCGGGCAGTTGCATCGCCGGGCTCACGGAGACCGAACGCGGGTCGATCAACAACGCCTCGGACGTGCTGAACGGGGTGCTCGCCAAGCGGGCGGCAGACGCGGGCTTCACCTACTCCAGCGTCGTGGACGAGTTCACCGGGCATGAACTCTGCTCGGGAGACGCCTGGATCCACAGCGTGTCCATCCCCATCACCAACTCCTACCACCCGAAGGCAGTCGGGCAGTCGAACGGCTATCTGCCGGCCTTCCGCTCCGTCGCATAGCGCGTGCAGAGCGCGGATGTCGTGCGGTGGTGTCTCCCGGCCGTGCCAGGGGGCACCGCTGCTGAGCACGTCCGGTGCGGACCGGACGGCCCCGCCTCGGCCGCGCGCACGTCGGGCCCGTTGCCGGCACACCCCGGCGGGCACGTCCCGGCCGGGCTCAGTACCTCTCGACGAGGTGCTCCCGGCCCGCCGGCGGCTCGTACGGCTCGGGCCAGAAGTCCGTCACCTCCGTGATCCGGCCGGCAGCGTCGAAGCTGAAGAAGTGGACGGCCGGCATCTCCTCGCCCGCGACGGTGAAACGGGTCCGGGCCGCCGCCTGCCGCCCGTCCCCGTCGGCGACGATCCGCTCGATTCGCACACTCCAGTCCCCCGGATACTCCTGGTTGAAGCGGACGTACCGCTCCTTGCCGAGAACGCGTTCGCGGGTCTGCGGCAGGTCGTACACCACGTCGGCGGAGAGGGTGGCGGCGAACGCCTCCCAGTCGCGAGCGTCCGCCGTCGCCCAGTACGCCTCCACCGCGGCGCGCAGCCCTGTCGCTCCCGACGTCGTACCGGATTTGCCGGCTATCTCAGTCATGCTCCGAGTATGGCGCCCGCCACTGACATCGTCGTACGCGGAGTTTGGAACCGGAAAGTTACCCACAGGCCGGGGTGCGCGCGAGCGGTTATCCACAGGCCGCTCGGCATCGCGGCCACATCGGGTTGGATGGGGGGCATGAGCGACACACAGAACGACGTGCCCGTGCCCAAGACGGAGAAGGAACCGCCGCAGTGGGAGCAGCGGTTCCGCGCTGCCCGGGTCTCCCTGCCCGACTGGGCCGAGGACGCCCCCGACCGCGCGCTCTTCGTGTCGAACGCCACCGGCACGTACGAGCTGTACGCGTGGGACCGTGCGACCGGGAAGCAGCGGCAGGTCACCGACCGGCCCAACGGAACCACGGACGGGGTGCTGACGCCGGACGGCCAGGATGTCTGGTGGTTCTCCGACACCGACGGCGACGAATTCGGCGTTTGGATGCGCCAGCCTTTCGGCGGCGGCACGGACGAGGCCGCAGCGCCCGGTCTCGAAGCCTCCTACCCGGCCGGGCTCGCGATCGGTCGGGACGGGACGGCAGTCGTCGGCCGCTCTACCGACGAGGACGGCACGACCGTGCACCTGGTGCGCCCTGGGGCCGAGCCCGTCGTGATCTACCGGCACCGGGAGTCCGCCGGGGTCGGCGATCTCTCCCACGACGGGGACCTGATCGCCCTGGAACACACCGAGCACGGCGACGCGATGCACTCTGCATTGCGAGTGGTGCGCACGGACGGCTCGACGGTCGCCGAGCTGGACGACACCGAGGGCGGCACGAAGGAGCTGGGCCTGGCCGTGCTGGGCTTCGCCCCGGTGGCCGGTGACACCCGGCTGCTGATCGGGCACCAGCGGCGCGGGCGCTGGGAGCCGATGATCTGGGACCCGGTCGCGGGGACACAGACGGACCTGCCGATCGATCTGCCGGGTGACGTGGGTGCGGAATGGTATCCGGACGGCTCGGCCCTGCTGATCGAGCACAGCTTCGAGGCACGCAGCGAGTTGTGGCGGCACGAGCCGGGGACCCAGGACACGATCCGGGTCGAGACCCCCGCGGGCACGGTGTCCGGCGCCACGGCACGGCCCGACGGCACGGTGGAGTACCTGTGGTCGTCGGCCGAACAGCCCCCCGCCGTGCGTTCCACGACGGGCGCGGTCGTCCTCGACCCGCCCGGGGCCAAGGCACCCGCGTCGGTGCCGGTGCGGGACGCCTGGGTCGACGGCCCCGGAGGCCGCATCCACGCCCTGGTCCAGACACCGGCCTCCGGTGACGGACCGTTCCCCACGGTCTTCGAGATACACGGTGGACCGACCTGGCACGACAGCGACGCCTTCGCCTCGGGGCCCGCCGCGTGGGTGGACCACGGCTTCGCCGTCGTGCGGGTCAACTACCGCGGCTCGACCGGTTACGGCCGCGCCTGGACGGACGCCCTCAAGCACCGGGTCGGGCTGATCGAACTCGAGGACATCGCGGCGGTCCGGGAGTGGGCGGTGGAGTCGGGGCTCGCGGACGCCGAGCGGCTGGTACTGGCAGGCGGCTCGTGGGGCGGCTACCTGACCCTGCTCGGCCTCGGCACGCAGCCGGACGCCTGGGCACTCGGTCTGGCCGCGGTCCCCGTCGCCGACTACGTCACCGCGTACCACGACGAGATGGAGGCCCTGAAGGCCATGGACCGCACCCTTCTGGGTGGCACACCGGAGGAGGTTCCCGAACGCTTCGAGGCCTCGTCCCCCCTGACGTACGTCGACGCGGTGCGCGCGCCCGTCTACATCTCGGCCGGCGTCAACGACCCGCGCTGCCCCATCCGCCAGGTGGAGAACTACGTCGACCGTCTCTCTGCCCGCGGCGCCGTCCACGAGGTGTACCGCTACGACGCCGGTCACGGCTCGCTCGTCGTGGAGGAACGCATCAAACAGGTCAGGCTGGAGCTGGACTTCACGCTGCGGCACCTGGGAGCAGCGACGGCGGGCCGTGCCGGGGAAGGCCCGGGGCCGAAGGCGTAAGGTCCGGATAAATGGTGCACCCCGCTCCCGGCGCCCGGATGGCGGAACCGTACCGTAGAGGGGTGTACCGGTTCCTGCTGACCCCGCGATGGTGGGGGATCAACCTCTTCGCCGTGCTGGCCATGTCGTTCTGCGTGTTCATGGGCACCTGGCAGCTCGGCCGCTTCGAGGACCGTGTCCAGACCCATGAGACGGCCGGGGAACGCCCGGATCCGGGCACCCGCGCCGCGAAACCGGTCGACGAGTTGCTGCCGGTGAGCACGGAGACCTCCGGGCGCCCGGCCGTGGCGACGGGGACGTACGAGGACCAGTTCCTCGTGCCCGGGCGCGAACTGGACGACCGGGGCGGCTTCTACGTGCTGGATCTGCTGCGTACCGACAGCGGCAAGGCACTGCCGGTCGTCCGGGGCTGGCTGCCGGGCGAGCCCGGCGGCACCGACGTCCCGGCGGCGCCGTCCGGGGAGGTCACCGTGACCGGTGACCTGCAGGCGTCCGAGAACAGCGGAACCAAGGGCGTTGATCTCACGGGCGGCCTGCCGAAGGGCCAGGTCGGCATGATCAGTGCCGCTTCCCTGGTGAACCTCGTCCCGTACGACGTGTACGACGCCTGGGTCACCCTGCCGGAAGGCGGTTCGGGTGGTCCTGCCGGGTCGGGCGATTCAGGTGGCGGCATGAAGCCGGTGCCCGCCGCGGCTGCGCAGGGCAGCGGGCTCGACCTGAAGGCATTCCAGAACCTCGGCTACACCGGCGAGTGGTTCGTGTTCGGAGGCTTCGTGCTCTTCATGTGGTTCCGGCTGATGCGCCGCGAGGCCGAAGCAGCGCGGGACGTGGAGCTGGGGCTCGCGGCCGACGCCGACTGAACCGGGGCGTGCCCTGAGGAGGCGGCCGGAGAAGCGGGCCTGAGAAAAGTGCCGTCCCGATCGGCTCCCAGCACGAGGCCGGCCGCGTGGCGCGCCGGTGCGCGGGCGGGACGGCTGCGTGCCCGGTCGGCTGCGGCCCCGGGGGCGGGCGGCTTCTCCATGGGACGAAGGAAGCGGCGCCGCGGCATGGAACGAACCGGCCCGCCGGAACCTGGCCGGTTCCCGGCGGGCCGCGGATCGTGTCGGGTCACTACGAGGCTTCCAGTACGCCCGTCCGGTAGATCGTGCCGGCACAGGCGTTGGAGATCGTGGTCTCCGCGGTCGGCGCACCGGCCTCCGGGGTGTGCGTCACCGCGATGCTGCCGTCCGCAGGCCCTTCGTCCGCACTGCCGGACTGTGCCGTGGTGTCCTCCGTACCGGCGGTGGTCCCGGTGCTGTCACCGCCGCCTCCGCCGCCGTCCGTAGGCGTCGGACTGGGTGTACCGACAGTGGTCGGGCAGGTGTCCGAAGGCACCCACGCGAAGCGCACCTCGTACGCCATCGCGGGCTTCAGGACCACGGTCCCCGGCTCCAGCGAGGGGTCGGGCAGCCCGGACGCCGCGTCCCCCGCGATGTGCTGAACGACGCTGATCTTCATCGGGTCCGCGGCGCCTGCCGCCTGGAAGCCGACGGTGCCGTCGGTGGTGACCGAACACGAAGTCCCGGACTTGTTGGAGATCTTGAACGCCCCGTAGACCGTGCCCTTCGCACCGGCGGCGCCCGCCTCGGCCGAGGCGACGCGGAGCTGAACGGGCTCGCAGGCGGTGGCCGCACCGGGCTTACCGTCCGGGATGTCGCCGCCGTCCCCCTTCCCGCTGCCCTCCGCGTCGGGGCCGGATCCCTCGGAAGGGGTAGAGGAGTTGCCGTTCTCGCCCTCGCTCCCCTCGGTGCGGGAGTCCTCGGGACCAGCCGGCCGCGGGCCGTCGGCCCCGCTGCCCGCAGCCTCGCCGCTGCCGCCCTGCGCCTGCTGCCCATGACCGGCCATGGCCGGACTGGCAGTGGCCGAACCGTCCGAGTTCGCCACGTGGACGAAGGCGGGAACCGCCGTACCGATCAGCAGCGCCGCGGCCGCGGCACCCACCAGGGCCTGACGCCGCCTGGCCCGCCTGGCCGGCACAGCCCGTTGCAGGTGATCAAGGGTGCCGGTCGAGGGTTCGAGGCCCTGGACAGCGCCGCGCAGCATGAGCCGCAGCTCGGCCTCACCCATGTCCTCGCCTTCGCGGGCGCCGCCGAAGGCTCCACCCGGCCCGCCATCGCTCGCACCGCCGGCCGTACCGCCGGAGGCAGCACCGGGCATGCCCCCGAACAGCTCGCTCAGCGTGCCACCCCCACCGGGCGCGAGGCCACGGCCCTCGGTATCGCCGGGCGCAGAAGCGTCGGCTGCGTCACCTGGGGCCGCTTCGGCGCCGTCGACGCCTACGTCCTTGCCCTGCTTCTGCTCACCGTCCCGCTCAGGCTCGGTGTGCGGGGTGTCGTCCGGCCCGTCGTTCACAATTCCGTTTCCAGTCCGGTCATCGTCGTGCCTGTGTTCGGGCCCGCTCACGCCTGCGCCTCCATCACAAGGCGCAGTGCGGCTATGCCCCGGGATCCGTACGCCTTCACCGAACCGAGCGATATGCCCAGTGTCTCGGCGACCTGAGCCTCCGTCATGTCCGAGAAGTAGCGCAGCACCAGCACCTCGCGCTGACGGCGCTGCAGCCCCTTCATCGCCTTGATCAGCGCGTCCCGCTCCAACTGGTCGTACGCGCCCTCCTCCGCGCTCGCCATGTCGGGCATCGGCTTGGAGAGCAGCTTCAGCCCGAGGATGCGGCGCCGCAGCGCGGAGCGGGAGAGGTTGACCACGGTCTGCCGGAGATACGCGAGCGTCTTCTCCGGGTCCCGTACGCGGTTGCGCGCCGAGTGCACCCGGATGAACGCCTCCTGCACCACGTCCTCGCAGGACGCGGTGTCGTCCAGCAGGAGGGCGGCGAGGCCCAGCAGCGAACGGTAGTGGGCGCGATAGGTCTCGGTCAGATGATCGACCGTCGTTCCTGCCGCCACCGTCTCCTCAGCGCCCTCGCGCTGCGAAGGCAGCCGGGCGGAGCGCGCGGCGCGCATGGGCGCAATCACCGGCATACCGCCGGGTGCGCGGGGCCGCCGGAGCGGGCGCACCGAAGCGCCTCGCAACGGGCCCACCACTGTGATGTCGAGAACCTCTGCCACGCCAGTTGGACACTCATCCCCCCGTCAGGGTTGTACGCCAACGGCACCGCGTTCGATGCTGTGCGACATGCCCTCATTCGTACCTGCTCTTCCCCAAACGCCCCGAAAACGCATCCAGCCACGCAAGAAGTGACGATGTAGACGCGTCGCATCCGACCAGCGGTTGCAGATGCCGAGGAGATCATCGTCGGATACGACAACACCCCAGCTCAAGGGGTTCGCACCAGCGATTTACCCACAGGGTGCGCACAGATCCTACAAAAGGGGTTCGATCAGGTCCGGGGAAATTCTGCGGCTACGGACTCGGCGATCTGGGCCACGTTGAGGGCCGCGCCTTTTCGGAGATTATCTCCGCAGATGAACATCTCGACGGCACGCGGATCGTCCATCGACTGCCGCACCCGGCCCACCCAGGTCGGGTCGGTTCCCACCACGTCGGAGGGCGTGGGGAAGTCCCCTGCCGCCGGACTGTCGAAGAGCACCACACCGGGCGCGGTCGCCAGGACCTCGTGCGCGCGGTCCACCGAGACCTCGTTCTCGAAGCGGGCGTGCACCGACATGGAATGCGTCGCGATCACGGGTACGTACACACAGGTCGCCGTGACCTTCAGGCCGGGCAGGCCCAGGATCTTGCGGCACTGGTCACGGATGGCCAGTTCCTCGGACGACCAGCCGTCCCCGGCGTCGGTCCCGGCCCACGGGACCACGTTCAGCGCCACCGGCGCGGCGAAGGGGCTCTTCTCCCCGTCGCCCACGGCCCGCCGCACGTCCCCGGGCCGCGTGCCCAGCTCCGTGCCCACCACCAGCGCGAGTTGCTCGCGCAGCGCGGTGACGCCGTCCCGGCCCACGCTGCTCACGGCCTGGTAGGAGGAGACGATCAGTTCCCGCAGCCCGAATTCGGCGTGCAGAGCGCCGACGGCGACGATCAGCGACAGCGTCGTGCAGGTCGGGGACGCGACGATGCCGCGTGGCCTGCGCCGCGCGGCATGCGGGTTGATCTCGGGCACGACCAGGGGCACTTCGGCGTCCATCCGGAACGCCGCAGAGTCGTCCACGACCACGGCGCCCCGGGCGGCGGCAACGGGCCCCCACCGGGCGGACACCTCGTCCGGCACCAGGAACAGGGCCACGTCCACCCCGTCGAACACGTCCTCGAAGAGAGCGAGGACCTCGGTCTCCTCGCCGCGCACGACCAGCTTGGTACCGGCCGAGCGTGGGGAGGCGACCAGTCTGACCTCGCCCCAGACGTCCGCGTGCTCCGAGAGGATCTGGAGCATGACGCCGCCGATCGCCCCGGTCGCCCCCACGACCGCGAGCGAGGGGCGGCGTACGGTCATCGGCCCGTGCCCCCGTAGACGACGGCCTCGTCGGAGTCGCTGTCGAGTCCGAAGGCGGTGTGCACGGCGCGCACGGCCTCGTTGACGTCGTCGACACGGGTGACCACCGAGATACGGATCTCGGACGTCGAGATCAGCTCGATGTTCACGCCCACGTTCGACAGCGCCTCGAAGAAGCCGGCGGTCACGCCGGGGTTCGTCTTCATGCCCGCGCCGACGAGGGAGATCTTCGCGATCTGGTCGTCGTAGCGCAGGGACTCGAACCCTATGCCGGCGCGACTGCGTTCCAGGGCGTCGATGGCCTTGCGGCCGTCCGCCTTGGGCAGCGTGAACGTGATGTCCGTCAGGCCGGTCGAGGCGGCGGAGACGTTCTGCACCACCATGTCCATGTTGATCTCGGCGTCGGCGATGGCGCGGAAGATCGCGGCGGCCTCGCCCGGCTTGTCGGGCACACCGACGACGGTGACCTTGGCCTCGGAGACGTCGTGGGCGACTCCGGAGATGATCGCGTGCTCCACCAGCTGGTCCCCTTGCGGCTCGTTGCTGACCCAGGTCCCGCGCAGTCCGGAGAAGGACGAGCGGACGTGGATCGGGATGTTGTAACGGCGTGCGTACTCGACACAGCGGTGCAGCAGCACCTTGGAGCCGGACGCGGCCAGCTCCAGCATGTCCTCGAAGGAGATCCAGTCGATCTTCCGGGCCTTCTTCACGACCCGGGGGTCGGCGGTGAAGACACCGTCCACATCGGTGTAGATCTCACAGACCTCCGCGTCCAGCGCGGCTGCCAGCGCGACGGCGGTCGTGTCGGACCCGCCGCGGCCGAGGGTCGTGATGTTCTTGCCCTCCTGGCTCACTCCCTGGAACCCGGCGACGATGGCGATGTTGCCCTCGTCGATCGAGGTCCGGATGCGGCCGGGCGTGACATCTATGATGCGCGCCTTGTTGTGGACCGAGTCGGTGATGACACCGGCCTGGCTGCCCGTGAACGACTGGGCCTCGTGACCCAGGTTCTTGATCGCCATCGCCAGGAGGGCCATGGAGATCCGCTCCCCGGCGGTCAGCAGCATGTCGAACTCACGACCGGCGGGCATCGGGGATACCTGTTCGGCGAGATCGATCAGCTCGTCCGTCGTGTCGCCCATCGCGGACACCACGACAACCACCTGGTTGCCGTTCTTCTTGGCATCCACGACTCGCTTGGCGACGCGCTTGATGCCTTCGGCATCGGCTACGGAGGAACCTCCGTACTTCTGCACGACAAGGCCCACGTGCGCTCCTCGCTCAATAATGGTGCGGTCGGCTCAGTTTAACGAGCAGCCCGGAATCGACCTGTCGATACCGGATGGTGAGATGTCCCGCCCACCACGCGGAACGACGTGTCGCTCCGAACTGCTCGTAGCGGGCTGCTGCCCCGCTTCGTGGAACCGCAAGCCTGTTTGTGGCCCAGGACACAGCGGAGGCGGATTCCGCCGGAGCCTTCGAGGCCGGCTACAGGACCGGCCGCAGACCCAGGGGCCCGGCGATCTCCGCTGCCATCACACGGCCCGCTTCCTCGACCAGGTCGCCGTCACCGGGGTCCTGGTCGATGTCCAGCCCGTCGAGCTCCTGGAGCGGCTGATTGAGCCGGATGTGCGCGATGAGGGACTGGAGGGCACGCAGGGCGGCCGACGCGGTGGAGCCCCAGTTGGAGAAATACGAGAACTGCCACCACCACATGGCCTCCGCCGTGCGGTCCGCCTCGTAGTGCGCCAGACCGTGACCGAGGTCCGTGACCAGATCGGCCAGGTCGTCGGAGATGCGGTGCGGCACCGGGGCCTTGCGGGGCTCGTACGGGTCGAAGACCTCGGAGTAGACGTCGATGGGCTCCAGGAGCTCCGCGAAGCGCTCACGCAGGCCGTCGGCGTCCGGTTCCGGGCCGAGATCGGGCTCGTAGCGCTCGTCCGGGAGGATGTCCTGGTAGGCGCCGAGCCTGCCGCCTGCCAGGAGGAGCTGCGACACCTGGAGGAGGAGGACGGGGACGGCCGTCTCGGGCTCGTCCGCCTTGGAGACCTCGGTGACCGCGACGATGAACGTTTTGATCTGGTCCGCGATCTGGACGGCGAAGTCGTCCGGGTCCTGCGTGACGGAATTCAGCGTGGCGTCAGACATCGAGGGGACCTCCCGTGGGCACGGTCGCGAACGGTGGGTAGAACATAGCGCCGCCGAACATAAAGCCGCCATCAGATGTCAGGTCACACATCGAGCAGTCGCCTCCCCTCGAAGGCACGGCCGAGCGTGACCTCGTCGGCGTACTCGAGGTCGCCGCCGACCGGCAGTCCGCTCGCCAGCCGTGTCACCCGCAGGCCCATCGGCTTGACCATCCGGGCCAGGTACGTCGCCGTGGCCTCGCCCTCGAGGTTCGGGTCCGTCGCCAGGATGAGCTCGGTGATCGAGCCGTCCGCGAGCCGGGCCAGGAGTTCCCTGATGCGCAGATCGTCGGGGCCGACGCCCTCGATGGGGCTGATCGCGCCGCCGAGCACGTGGTAGCGGCCCCGGAACTCACGGGTCCGCTCGATCGCCACGACGTCCTTGGGCTCCTCGACCACGCAGATGACCGAGCGGTCGCGGCGCGCGTCGCGGCAGATGCCGCACTGCTCCTGCTGGGCGACGTTGCCGCAGATCTCGCAGAAGCGGACCTTGTCCTTGACCTCGAGGAGGGCATGGGCCAGCCGGCGTACGTCGGTGGGTTCCGCCTGCAGGATGTGGAAGGCGATCCGCTGCGCGCTCTTGGGACCGACACCGGGCAGCCTGCCCAGCTCGTCGATGAGCTCCTGAACCACGCCTTCGTACAACGGAACGCCTTTCCTTCTTCTGCTCGTACCGTAGACGGTACGTCGGGGTGGCTAAAGGGTCAGAACGGAAGACCCGGCATGCCGCCGCCGCCCAGGCCCTGGGCCAGCGGGCCCAGCTTCTGCTGCTGGAGCTGCTGGGCGTTCTCGTTCGCCGCCTGGACCGCTGCTACCACGAGGTCGGCGAGCGTCTCGGTGTCCTCCGGATCCACCGCCCGGGGGTCGATGACCAGGGCACGGAGCTCGCCGGAGCCCGTCACCGTGGCCTTCACGAGGCCACCGCCCGCCTGACCCTCGACCTCGGTCCTGGCGAGCTCCTCCTGGGCCGCGGCGAGTTCCTGCTGCATCTTCTGGGCCTGCTGGAGCAGCTGCTGCATGTTGGGCTGGCCACCACCGGGAATCACGGTCACTCCTGGCACTTCGACGACGGATTGTTTCGGTACGCCGAGCCTACGTGTTCACCGGACGCCGCGCCCCACCCGCCGGGGAGCAACTCTTTCGAGTGAGTCCGCAAGAGACTCTGCGGTGCTCCTATACCTGACCAGAGGCGGTATGCACGCGGGAATCCCGCGATTTCGACCCCATGCCCCACCATTCGGCGGTAGGAAGAGGACGCGTATCCGTACGCACACGCACACCGTAGGTAACGCAGAGTTACACGAGTGGGGCCCGGTCATATGCCGGAGATCCATCCCTCCCCGTGACCGACAACCGTGCCGATCCGCGTCGTTACGCGCCGAACGCAGAATGCAGAGGAGTGCCCCGGTGAGTCAGCCGGAGATGCAGCCCGACGAGCAGCCCCGCAAGGAGTCCGGCGCTGGATCCGGCGCGGGTACCGGAACCGGACGGTCCGCCACGCGCCGGAGTGCCGGCCCCCGGGACCTGACCTGCCGCGCGTTCCCCCTGGGCGACTGGGGCGATCCGGCCGAGCGGCTCGACGAGCTCTACCGCTGGGTCGAGGCCGGCGCCCTGGATACCGCCGACTGGTACCTGCGCGACAGGTTCCGCAAGCGGCGCACGGCGCGGCTCCTGCGCGTCGGCACCGCGGTGGGGGTGGTCGCCGGCGCGGCCCTGCCCCTGCTCGACCTGACGGGCGAGCTGCACGGCTCGGCCGGCTGGGGCTATCTGTCCCTGCTGCTGGGGGCCGCGTGCATGGCCTGCGACCGGTATTTCGGGCTGACCTCGGGCTGGATAAGGAATCTGGCGACGGCCCAGGCCGTACAGCGCCGCCTCCAGGTCCTGCAGTTCGACTGGGCCTCGGAGTGCGTCCGGGAGATGCTCGGGCCGACCGAGGGCACGGCCAGCGAGGCCGCGGAGCGGTGCCTCGGTGTGCTGCGCCGGTTCTCGGAGGACATCACCGAGCTCGGCCGCATGGAGACGGCGGACTGGATGGTGGAGTTCCGGGCCGGGCCCGCGCCCATGGGCATGCAGTCGCTGGTCTCGGGCGGGACCGGCGGCCGCCCCGAGCAGGGGGCGCCTCCGGGCCGGCTCACCATGCCGTCGGTGGCCCGTCCGAACATGCCGCGCCAGCGCCCCCCGGAGCCGCCCCGCTGAACAGGGCGGCCCGGGGCCGGGGCCGGCGGTCAGCTGAAGATGATCATCGAGCCCTGCGCGAGACTGCGGGTGGCCCCGGCGTGCAGGCCGAGCCAGACGTGCCGTTCCCGGGCGAACGGGCTGTCGTCGTACGGGGCCGGGGCGGCCGGCTCCTCCAGCGTGGTCGGCCCGGCGGGCGGGAGCGGGGCGGCCGGCGGGTTGGCCGGGTCGATGCCGATGGACGGGCCGACGAACTCCAGCTCCCTCAGCAGCCCGTGGGCCGAGCCCAGCGGGCCCCCGCCTTCCAGGAGCTGGTCGTTGGACAGCGGGTGCGGGAAGTCCAGCGGTACGTAGGCCCCGGCGTGGTCGTAGTGCCAGACCAGATGCGATTCCTGCGCGCTCTGCTCGAACATCTCCAGCAACTGTTCGTAGTCCCCGCCCAGTTCGTCGACCGGCGTGACGGCGAGGCCGCTCAGGTGCAGCAGATAGGCCCGGCGCAGGAAGTGCAGGGCGTCGTAGTCGAAGCCGGCCACCGGGGCGACGTCCCCGGTGAGGCCGGGCATGTAGGCGTAGACGGGCACGGGCGGCAGGCCCGCCTCGGTCAACGCCTTGTCGTAGACGGCGATCTCTTCGGCGAACGGGTTGTCGGGGCTGTGGCACAGCACATCGACGAGGGGGACCAGCCACAGGTCACAGGCCACGAAGTCTCGCTCTCCAACGGGTTCGTGCGATGGTCGGGACAGCGTAATGCGACCGGGTCCCCACGCACAGGGTCCGGGACCGCGGCACGGCCAGGACCGGCCGTTCGCGCCGCAGTCGGCCGCGATCGTCTCGTCGCGGCGCCCCGGCAGCCCCGGTGCGACGGTGGCCGGCGAGGCGGCCGGCGCCACGGTCAGCCACGGTGGTCCGGGGGCGGCGGGTTGTCGCCGGCGAGCCGGTCGGCCCAGTCGCGGCCGTGCGCGTAGTAGGCGTCCAGCGCCGCGCGTACGGCGGGGCCGTCGGCGGCCGCGACCGCCTCCACCAGCTCCCGGTGGCCGTTCCACAGCCGGTCGCACACATAGGCGTCCCCCCGCAGGTACGGGACGGCGAAGACCCACGCCTGCATCCTGAGGCGCTGCAGGAAGTCGTTGATGTAGGCGTTGCCGATGACCGCGCCGAGTTCCCGCCAGAACCTCAGGTCGTAGCCGATGAGGATGTCGAGGTCGCCGCTGCGCGCCGCCCGCGTGGCCTCCTCGGCCCGGCGGCGTACGGAGATGAGGGCGGGACGGTGGACGGCGAGCACGGTGGACGCCGGGCTCGCCCCGTCGAAGATCGCACGGAACACCCCGTCTATGACCAGTGCGCGTGCCTCCACCATCGCCCGGTAGTCGGCGACGGTGAACTCGCGGACCCGGAATCCCCGGTGCTGATCCGATTCCAGCAGCCCCTGCGCGGAGAGGTCGAAGAGCGCCTCCCGCACGGGGGTCGCGGACACCCCGTACTGCTCGGCGATCTGCTTGACGGTGAACTCCACCCGCGGCTGCATACGCCCCGCGAGGACCTCGTCACGCAGCGCGTCGGCGATCTGCTGGCGCAGAGTACTGCGGGTCACACCTCCGCTGGCAGGCACGACGCCCCCTCCCGATCTCGGCTTGGGTCACCATAAGCCAGGGCCTGTGTCCGCTTCCGGGCACGGGGGAGGGCGTCGTTCCGGTGTCCGCTACACGGTGTGCTCGTCGGCGACCGACAGGGCGGCGTCCAGGAGGGAGAGGCCCTCCTTCACCTCGGCCTCGGTGATGTTGCAGGCGGGCACCACGTGGGTGCGGTTCATGTTGATGAAGGGCCAGAGGCCGCTCTTCCGGCAGGCCGCGCCGAAGGCCGCCATCGGGGCGTTCGCCTCACCGGTGGCGTTGTAGGGGACGAGGGGTTCGCGGGTCTCCTGGTCGCGGACCAGCTCAAGGGCCCAGAAGGCGCCGAGCCCGCGCACCTCGCCCACCGACGGGTGGCGCTCGGCGATTTCCCGCAGTCCGGGGCCCAGCACGTGCTCGCCCAGGTGCGCGGCGCTCTCGACGATCCTCTCCTCCTCCATGACCTTGATCGTGGCGACGGCCGCCGCGCAGGCCAGCGGATGCCCGGAGTAGGTGAGCCCGCCGGGATACGGACGGGTCTCGAAGGTGGCGGCGATCTCGGCGTTGATGGCGACTCCGCCGAGGGGCACGTAACCGGAGTTGACGCCCTTCGCGAACGTCATCAGGTCGGGCACGACGTCGTAGTGGTCGGCGGCGAACCACTGCCCGGTGCGTCCGAAGCCGGCCATCACCTCGTCCAGCACGAAGACGATCCCGTACCGGTCGCAGATCTCGCGGACGCCCGCGAGATAGCCGGGCGGCGGGGGCATGATGCCCGCCGTGCCCGGGATGGTCTCAAGGATCAGCGCCGCGACGGTCGCAGGGCCCTCGAAGGCCAGCGTGTCCTCGAGGTGCTGGAGCGCGCGGGCGCACTCCTCGGCCTCGGTCTGCGCGTGGAACGGGGAGCGGAAGAGGAACGGTGCCCAGAAGCGGACGACGCCCGCCGAGCCGTTGTCGGACGCCCAGCGACGCGGGTCGCCGGTGAGGTTGATCGCCGTGGCGGTGCCACCGTGGTACGAGCGGTAGGCGGAGAGCACCTTCGGTCGCCCGGTGTGCACGCGGGCCATGCGGACGGCGTTCTCGACGGCTTCCGCGCCGCCGTTGGTGAAGAAGATCTTGTCCAGGTCGCCGGGGGTGCGCTCCGCGATCAGTCGGGCCGCCTCCGAGCGCGCCTCGACGGCGAACGCCGGCGCGAACGTGACGAGCTTCCCCGCCTGCTCCTGGATCGCGGCGACGACCGTGGGGTGCTGGTAGCCGATGTTGGTGAAGACCAGGCCGCTCGTGAAATCGAGGTAGCGGTTGCCTTCGTAGTCCCAGAAGTGCGCCCCCTCGGCACCCGCGACGGCGAGCGGATCGATCAGGCCCTGGGCGGACCAGGAGTGGAAGACGTGCGCGCGGTCGGCGGCCTTCACGGCCGCGCCGGCTGCGGGGTCGGCATATGGGGCGCGAGGGGCATCGGAGCTCATGTCGCGAGCCTAGGCGGTCGCGCCCGCCCTCATCCATGGCCACTCTGTACGGCATGGGCCGCCAGGCTCGGCAGGGTGTCGGGTTCCCGGGACGGACCGGTCGATACATTGACAGAATGCTGTCATCATGACAGCCTTCTGTCATCGAGGTCTTCCGTCCAGCCACCGGGGGTCACCGTGACCGGCACGACCGTCCACCTGGCCGTCTACGACACGTTCGCCGACTGGGAGCCGGGCTTCGCCACGGTCCGTCTCACGCAGCACGGGTACAGCGTGAGGACGGTCGGCCTCACCACCGAACCCGTCACCACCATGGGCGGGCTGCGCGTCCAGCCCGACCTCGCGCTCGGCGAGCTGAGCCCCGAGGACAGCGGACTGCTCGTCCTCACCGGCGCGTCCCTCTGGGACACCGGCGGGACGCTGGCCCCCTTCGCCCGGGCGGCACGCGCCTTCCTCGACGCGGGCGTACCCGTCGCCGCCATCTGCGGGGCGACCGCGGGACTGGCCCGCGAGGGCCTGCTCGACGACCGGTCCCACACGAGCGCCGTGTCCTTCTACCTCGCGGCCACCGGGTACGCGGGCGGCGCGCACTACGTGGACACCGACGCGGTGACGGACCCTGCCGGTGCCTCACGCGGCGCCCTCGTCACGGCCGGACCGACCGAACCGGTCGCCTTCGCCCGGGAGATCCTGGGACTGCTCGGGGTGTACGGGCCGAAGAAGCTCGACGCGTTCCACCGGCTCTTCCACGACTCGGACCCGAGTGCGTACGAGGTGCTCGAAGGATGAGCGGGAAGAACGGCGACAACCCTGGCCGGTTCAGCCGGACGGCGATCGGGGTGTTCCGGCTCAACGGCAGGTTCCTGGCCGTCGCCGAGGAGCTGGCCGGGCCCGCCGGACTCACCGCTGCCCGCTGGCAGGTACTCGGCGCGGTCCTGGCTGAGCCGCTCCCCGTTTCGGGCATCGCCCGGTCGATGGGCATCACCCGCCAGAGTGTGCAGCGGATCGCGGATCTCCTGGTGGACCGCGGTCTCGCCGAGTACGTCGCGAATCCCGCCCACCGGCGTGCCAAACTGCTCCGCCCGACGGCCGCGGGGCGGGCGGCGGTAAGCCGGATCGGCCCCGGGCACGCGGAGTTCGCGGCGCGGCTTGCCGAGGAACTCGGTGAGGAGGAGTTCGCGCGGACCGCGGCGGTGCTGGAACGCCTGTCCGAGGCGATGGACGCCCTGGCCTCCCGGACCGTGGCACCGCCGGAGCCCTCCGGGGAATGAGGACGGCGGCCGAGGTGCGCGCGCCGCTATTCTCGACCCCGGTCCGCCATGACCGTACGGGGGAGGAAGCGCACCATGGAGAAGCTGGGGCCCGGCGATCCGCAACGCATCGGCACCTACCGCCTGTTGGGCCGCCTCGGCTCCGGCGGGATGGGCCAGGTGTTCCTGGCCCGCTCGGACCGGGGCCGGACCGTCGCCATCAAACTGGTCCGCCCCGAACTCGCCGCGGAGCAGCGGTTCCGCGACCGTTTCCGCGCCGAGGTACAGGCCGCCCGTCGCGTCGGCGGTGCCTGGACCGCGCCGGTACTGGACGCCGGGGTCGACGCCGCCGTGCCGTGGCTCGCGACCGGTTACGTCGCCGGCCCCTCGCTCCACCGCATCGTCTCCGGGCGGCCCGGTGCCGCGGTGTCCGACTCGGGTGCCTACGGCCCGCTGCCCGAACGCTCCGTCCGCGCCCTCGGTGCCGGACTCGCGGGGGCTCTCCAGGACATCCACACCGCCGGGCTCATCCACCGTGACCTGAAGCCCTCCAACGTCCTGATGACGATCGACGGGCCCCGGGTCATCGACTTCGGTATCGCCCGGGCCCTGGAGACCTCGGCGGAGAGTGGTCTCACCCGCACGGGCTCCATGATCGGTTCACCGGGGTTCATGGCGCCCGAGCAGGTGCGTGGCGAGCGGCTCACGACGGCGTGCGACGTGTTCTGCCTCGGCTCCGTGCTCGCGTACGCGGCGACCGGCAGGCTGCCCTTCGGCTCCTCGGACGACGGGGCGCACGCCCTGATGTTCCGGATCGCGCAGGAGGACCCGGACCTCACCGGCGTACCCGAGGACCTCGTCGGGCTGATCGGGGAATGCCTGGCCAAGGACCCCTCCGCACGGCCCTCCACGGACGCGGTCCTGGAACGCATGGGTGACACGGACACGGCGGAACCGTGGCTGCCGGGCGCGCTCATCGCCCAGCTCGGACGGCACGCGGTGGGACTGCTGGACTCCGAGGACCCGGAGGAGGAGCACGGCCCGCCCCCGGCCGGCGGGGTGCCCGGTGACCCGGCACCGGCCGGGCAGGAAGCCGGGGAGCCCACGCGGGCCGGCCGGACAGGCGGACCGGCGCCCGGTGAACCGGCGGCGAACGGTCCGATGGCGAACGGACCGGCGTCCGGCGGGCCGGCGGTGAGCGGCGCCGTGGGCAGCAGGCCCGTGCCGCTCACCGCGGCGCCGGGCCGTCCCCAGGCCAGACCTCCGGTGACGGCCCCGGGAGGCGCCGGCCCGTCGTCGGGCCCCTCGAACCGTCTGCCCCAGTTCCCTTCGGCACCCGGTCCGCTCCCGTCCGCTGCCCCGCGACCGCCGGACGGCACACCGGGGCCCCCCACACCGTTCGGCCCGCCCGGCCGCCGGCCGGCCCCGCCGGGACCCTCGTACGGCTACCCCCGACAACCCGCCCGGGGCCACGGACACGGCCGGCCGAACCCGCCGTACGGCGCTCCCCCGGCCCACTTCGCCCCGGCCGCCGAGCCTGAGCGCCGCCGCGGGCTGGGTTCCGTCCTTGCGCTCGGCGCGGTCGCGGTGCTCGTCGCCGCGGGCGCGGGCTGGGGGGTCTACACCTTCATGCGGGGCGGCGACGGCGACACAACGGCGCCTCCGACCGGCAACGTGTCCCGGTCCGGCGGGACCTCCTCGTCCGGCTCCTCCGGGGACGGAAGGGATGCGGACGGCGACATTCCTTCCGGATACCTGGGCACCTGGTCCGGGACCATCGGAGGCGGCACGGGGTCCCCCACCCGTCGACTCGTCATCCAGCAGGGCAGGGCGGGCGACACCGTGCTGTCACTCACGGCCGAGGGCCCTCTCGGCACCGGTGGCTCCTACCACTGCGTGTTCCAGGCGGAGTTGGAGAGTGATCCGTCCCCGGACTCACCGGTCCGCATCGGGCCGTCCGAGGTCACGTCCGGGAAGCCGCTGTCGTCCTGCACCCCCGGCAGGCCGACCGTTCTGACGCTGCTGCCCGACGGCTCGCTGCGCCGTGAGATCACGGACACCGGCGAGAGTCTGACGTACACGAAGGAGAGTTGAGACGGTCTGCCGACCGACCCGGCCGGGGACGGCGGCTCACCACCACTCCCCCGTTCGTTGTCCGAAACGTTCGTACCCCGAAATCGGAGTGCAGAGTACCGGGACGGCTGTGCGGTTTGATACCCGTTCCCGGCCACACGGTGCGATCTGAATCTCCCCGGCCGGGGACCCGCCCGCCTGGAGTCCCCAGGGTGTTCCGGAGCGCTAGCAGGACGTCGGAGGACGTCGGGGCGTTCCGGGCCGGGGGATCGGAGGGCGTCGGGGGGCGTCCGCACGACACGACGGCAGCGGCTCACGGAGGTCGTCGCTGTCGTCGGCCTGCGGCGACTGTCAGTGGTACCGCCTAGCGTGGTTCTCGACCGTGTAGTACGCCGGACGAGAGGCCCCTGCCGTGGAGTTCCGCATCGAACGTGGCGCGCTGACCGATGCCGTGGCCCGGGCCGCCCGGGTGCTCTCCGGGCTGGACTTCGAGGCCTCCGCCCGCGTCGAGACGGTGGCGCATACCCTCCGCGACGGCAAGGTGCTCGTGATGGGCCGACGGCTCCTCGGTGCGGCCCCAACAAGCGGACAACAGCGAGAGCAACCTCGTCCTGGCCCTCACCGCCGAGGTCGCCCGCCTCAAAAAGCAGATCCGCCAAGAGACACAGGCACTGCGGGACGCGCTCGCACAAGCCCACGGCGAGAACCTCGAACTCCGCCGCGAACTCGCACGTCGCGGCGGACCCGAGGCAACTCCTCAGTGACGCCCCATCCGATCAGCCATCCATGCCGCGTGCTGACGGATACGGAACAAATCATCCGGAAAGTAGCTCTCCCAAACCTCGTCCAAACGCATCCAGGCCACCGGCTGCCCGTCCTCCGCCACGAACCGGGTCGCCACATCAACGACCGTTGCATACGACAACCCCAGGGTGACCGGATAGTCCGGATGATATGAGCGAACCGCGACCGCCGCCGGGTCAGGCAGCAACTCCGGCTGAAGACCCGCCTCTTCAAGCAGTTCCCGGCTCGCACCCTCCCGGGGCGTTTCTCCGGCTTCGACCTTCCCGCCCGGCGGAACCCACCCCCGCCAACGGTGCTTCACCAACAGCACCTGGGCAAGGGCCTCGTCGAATACCCAAACCTCGGCTGCAAGTGGCTCCATCGGCCCCTGCCTGGCAGCGGCGAGCCACTGGCAGGCCCCGTCGAACTCGGCAACCGCCCGCTGGGCATCCATGACTGCCGCCTCGACGGCCCGCTTGTCGACCACGTTCCGAATCATCGAGACAAGATACGGTGACGCACTGACATCGACCATGTCCCTTCGATCTCATGAACGTCACACGCTGCGGCAACACGCCAAATCTCATGGCGAACCGCCGATAACTTTAGGGAGGGGAGGATGTCAAGGGGCGTGATCCTGCCAACCGCCTCTCCCGGACGGCGAATCGGGGGCGCACCCGGCAGTGGCCGGACGCGGCCCCACTCCCCGGTGTGGGGCCGGGCTCAGCAGCTCAGGTTCGAGCCGGGGGCGGTGCCGAGGATCTGGACGAACGCCTTGTACTTGTCGACGCGGCTCTGCACCTGCGCGGGGTTGCCGCCGTTGCACTCGATGCTGCCGTTGATGGACCGGATGGTCTCGCCGAAGCCGACGCCGTTGACCATGGCGTTGTGCGGCGTCATCGTGCCGGGGCCGGACTGCGTGTTCCAGTACCAGAGGCCGGTCTTCCAGGCCACGGAGGCGTTCTGCTCGACCTGCCACGGGTTGCCGAGCAGGTCGATGCCGAGGGCGTCACCGGCGGCCTTGTAGTTGAAGTTCCAGCTGAGCTGGATCGGGCCGCGGCCGTAGTAGGCGGCCTGGCCGGCCGGGCAGCCGTACGACTGACTGGTGTCGCAGTAGTGCGGGTAGTTGGCCGTGTTCTGCTCCACGATGTGCACGAGGCCACCGGTCTCGTGGCTCACGTTGGCGAGGAACGCGGCCGCTTCCTGCTTCTTGACCGTGTCGCTGCCGGTGTTGGCGAAGCCCGGGTAGGCGTTCAGGGCCGCGGTGAGGCCGCTGTAGGTGTAGAAGGAGTTCCGGCCCGGGAACATCTGGTTGAACTGCGCCTCGCTGACGACGAAGCCCGAGGGCTGGCCCGGGTCAGTACCGCCGTCGCCGCAACTGCCCTGGTCGGCCCAGACGTCGACCGTGCCGGGGCGTTCGTTCTGCGTCCACCACTTCGCGGTCCAGTTGTGTCCGTTGTACGAGGCGGAGCCGTCGCCCCAGTAGACGGCGGAGGCGTTCCAGGCCGGGGCACAGGCAGCGGCGGCGGCCGTGGTGGCGGGAAGAATGACGAGCGTCACGATGACCGCGCCCAGCGCGGCAATCAGGCTCATGACACGTTTCAACACGTGACCACTCCTTCGGCGCGGCGCTCGCGCCGAGCGTGCGCCGCCATGGGGGGGTTGCAGCCACTCAAGCGCCGATGGTCTGGACCTGTCAAGGTCTAGACCAGAACTCGCCCTTCCGGTTTGAATTCGTCACCTTCGTTTTCCAAAAGGGTTGTTGAACACGACGGCGGCCGGCCCCTCCTCGCGGAAGGGCCGGCCGCCGTCGTCTCGTTCCCGTCACCTCTCGTCCGGGTCACGCGGGCACGCGGCCGCGCCCGGACACAGGCCTCAGATGAAGGAGTTGATCTCGATGGTCTCGGTCCGGCCGGGACCGACGCCGATCGCGGAGATCGGGGCGCCGGACATGTCCTCCAGCGCCTTCACGTACGCCTGCGCGTTCTTCGGCAGGTCGGAGAAGGTCTTCGCCTTCGTGATGTCCTCGGACCAGCCCGGCAGCATCTCGTAGATCGGCTTCGCGTGGTGGAAGTCGGTCTGGTTGTAAGGCAGTTCCTCGACACGCTTGCCGTCGATCTCGTACGCCACGCACACCGGGATCCGCTCCCAGCCGGTCAGCACGTCCAGCTTGGTGAGGAAGAAGTCGGTGAGCCCGTTGACCCGGGTCGCGTACCGCGCGATCGGGGCGTCGAACCATCCGCAGCGGCGGTCACGGCCGGTGGTGACACCGCGCTCGCCACCGATCCGGCGCAGCGCCTCGCCGTCCTCGTCGAGAAGTTCGGTCGGGAAGGGTCCGGCACCGACGCGGGTGGTGTAGGCCTTGAGGATGCCGATGACCCGGCTGATCTTCGTCGGGCCCACGCCGGATCCGGTGCAGGCGCCGCCCGCGGTCGGGTTCGACGAGGTGACGAAGGGGTACGTACCGTGATCGACGTCCAGCAGGGTGCCCTGGCCGCCCTCGAACAGGACGACCTTGCCCTCGTCGATGGCGTCGTTCAGGATCAGCGTCGTGTCGGCGACGTACGGCTTGATCTGCTCCGCGTACTGGAGCATCTCCTCCACGATCTTGCCGGCCTCGATAGCGCGCCGGTTGAAGACCTTGGCGAGCAGCTGGTTCTTCTGCTCCAGCGCGGCCTCGACCTTCTGCGTCAGGATCGACTCGTCGTAGAGGTCCTGGACGCGGATGCCGACGCGGTTGATCTTGTCGGCGTACGTCGGGCCGATTCCGCGGCCGGTCGTGCCGATCTTGCGCTTCCCGAGGAAGCGTTCCGTCACCTTGTCGACGGTGACGTTGTACGGAGTGATCAAATGAGCGTTGCCGCTGATCAGGAGCTTGGACGTGTCGACGCCACGCTCGTTCAGGCCGCTCAGCTCGGAGAGCAGGACCGCCGGGTCGACGACGACACCGTTACCGATGACCGGGGTACAGCCCGGCGACAGGATTCCGGAGGGGAGGAGATGCAGTGCGTACTTCTGGTCGCCTACGACAACCGTGTGGCCGGCGTTGTTGCCGCCCTGGTAACGCACCACATAGTCAACGGATCCACCGAGGAGGTCGGTGGCCTTCCCCTTGCCCTCGTCACCCCACTGAGCACCGAGCAGCACAAGTGCGGGCACAGGCGTACACCCCTTCCGGGCGGGGCATGTCCAAGGCCAGGGGGCGTACGTAAAGGTCGTACCTGCCGTACGACGATGTACGGCAATGCCTGAGCCGTCGAACCGGGTGCCCCGGAATAGACGAAGCCCCTGGCGCAATAGCGCAAGGGGCTCTTGCACCAAGATGCTACCCGAGGAAGGACCGAGGTGTCGGCTGCAGAGCCCCCCGGCGACGGCGACCACCAGCTACTCGTGCTCATCGACCCCCTTGCCCGCCGCTACGACGGCGAATCCGTGCGCATCGCGAAGGACGTGCTGAGCGCCGGAGCGCACACCAAGATCTGCCTCCCGGACAGCCCCGACGAGTTCGCCCGGGCCCTGTCCAGGCGTGGCGCGAGACGGCCGGTGGTCATCGGCGACGACCACTCGCTGCTGCGGGCCGTGTCCCAGCTCCACCGGGAGCGGGAACTCTCCGACGGGGCCCTCTCCCTCGTCCCGGTCGGCGCCGCGCACACGCTGGAGCTCGCGCACGCGCTCGGGGTGCCCCGCGGCGCGGTGGCGGCGGCGCGCGCGGTGCTCGACGGGACGGTCCGCCGACTGGACCTCCTGGTCGACGACAGCGACGGTGTCGTCCTCGGCGACCTGCGCATCCCGGCCGTGAGCTCCGCCCCGGACGCGCCCCACACGATGTGGGACACCTGCCGCACCCTGATGGCGGCCCTGGTCCGCCCGGCGCCTCCTTCGCCCTCCTCGGCGCCCCGCGCGCACCGGCTCCGCGTCGAGGCGGACGGCGTCCTGCTGAACGACCTGGACCGGCCGGTCGAGGGCGTCTCGGTGACCACCCAGGGCGACGGCGGCCTGGCGGACGTGGTGATCCACACGACCTCTGGCGAGACCGTCACCGCCGAGGCCAAGGCGGTGACGGTCGCCGGCCCGGACTTCCGCTACCGCGCGGACATACAGGTCGCGGGCCCGGTCAGGACCCGGACCTGGACGGTGCGCGCGGGAGCGTGGGGGCTCGTGCTTCCCGCGAACGGCTGACCTTGACCCGGGCCCGCTCCGGAACCGGGTCGGGCCGGGGTGACGTCCTGGCACGCATGGAGCAACGGGACACGGCGGGGTACGGCGGCTGCGGACTCGCCCTGGCGGGGGCGGTCACGGCGCTGCTCGTCTGGAGTACCTCGCGGCGCACCCGCCTGCACATGGGCGGCACCTTCGAGGGCGAGGGCCAGGACCTCTCCGTTCTGTGGACGGAACTGCCCCTTCTGCTCCTCGCGGGGGCCGTCGTCCCGTCGGCGGTCTGGCTCCTGGCGCTGCGCCTGATGCACGGCCGTGGACAGCTCGGGATGCGGGTCATGGTCGCCGCGGTGTGCGCGGCCGGGGTGCTCGTCCTGTCCGCGTGGGCGCTGCACTCCTGGGCGAATCCGGCGCCGGACCTCGTGCGGCTCTCGGACCGCCCGCTCAGATCTCCACCCGTAGCTCCCGCAGCCCCCTGATCACGTACCCCGGCTTCCACTCGGGTTCCGCCACCAGCCGCATGGCCGGGGCTCTGCGCAGCAGCTCGCCGAAGGAGGCCGTCATCTCGAGGCGGGCCAGCGGGGCGCCCAGGCAGTAGTGGATGCCGGCCCCGAACGAGATGTGCGGGTTGTCCTCGCGGGAGAGGTCGAGGGTCTCCGCGTCGGTGAAGCGCTCGGGGTCCCGGTTGGCCGACGCGAAGAGCAGCGCGACCTGGGCCCCCCGGGGAATGACCTGGCCGTCGATCTCGATGTCGTCCAGGACCCATCGCGCGAACATGGGCACCGGGGTGTCGTACCGCAGCAGCTCCTCCACCGCCGTCGGCAGCAGGCCGTGGTCGCCGCGGAGGGCGGCGAGCTGAGCGGGGTGCCGGAAGAGCATCCACCAGCCGTTGACGGTGGCGTTGACCGTGGCCTCGTGGCCCGCGTTGAGCAGCAGCACACAGGTGGAGATGATCTCCTGCTCGGTGAGCCGGTCCTCGTCGTCGTGGGCGGCGATGAGCGCGGTGATCAGATCCGTCCCCGGCTCCGCCCGCCGCGCGGTGATCAACTCCCGCAGATACGACGAGAATTCCAGCGACGCACGAACGGCGGCCTGCGCCGTCTCCTCCGGGGGGTTCAGTTCGAACATCCCGCAGATCGCGGCGGACCACGGTCTCAGTAGCCCCCGGTCCGACTCGGGCACCCCGAGCATCTCGGCGATGACGGCGACCGGCAGCGGTTCGGCGACCTCCCCGAGGAGGTCACCGCCGCCGGCCGCCACGAAGTCCCCGACGAGCCCGGCGGCCAGCCGCTCCACGGTCGGGGCGAGCGCCTCGACCGTGCGCGGCGTGAAGGCCTTGGCGACGAGCCGCCGGATCCGGGTGTGGTCCGGGGCCTCCAGGTCGAGGATCCCGTTCCCGTTGAGCGTGTGGAACGGCTCGTGGGCGGCCGGCGGCGCGGTGACTCCGAACTCGTCGTGGCTGAAGCGGTGCAGGTAGGTCCGCCCCAGCCGCCGGTCGCGCAGCAGTCCGGAGACGTCGGAGTAGTGCGGGACGAGCCACTGCCGGGTCGGCTCGAAGTAGTGGGCCCGGCCGGTGGCACGCAGCGCGGTGTAGGCGGGGTAGGGGTCGGCGACGAACGCCGGGGACCAGGGGTCGAAGGAGACGTGCATGGGGCGACGCTATCCGGGGGTGACCAGCCTCGCCTCGTACGCGAACACGGCCGCCTGGGTGCGGTCCCGCAGGCCCAGTTTCACCAGGATGCGGCTGACGTGCGTCTTGATCGTCGACTCGGCGACCACGAGGTGCGAGGCGATCTCCAGGTTCGACAGCCCCTGGGCTACAGCCACGAGCACCTCCGTCTCCCGCTCGGTGAGGTCCCCGATCCGTGCCATGGCCGGAGGCCTCGGCGCCTCGGCGATCTTCGAGAACTCGTTGATCAGCCGTCTGGTGACCGTCGGCGCGAGCAGTGCCTCTCCCGACGCCACCACCCGTACGCCGTCGGCGAGCTGCCGTGCCGAGGCGTCCTTCAGCAGGAAGCCCGAGGCTCCGGCGCGCAGCGCCTGGTAGACGTACTCGTCGAGGTCGAACGTGGTCAGGACGAGCACCTTGGCGTCCGCGTCGGCGGCGACGATCTCGCGGGTCGCCTCGATGCCGTTGAGCTCCGGCATGCGGATGTCCATCAGCACGACGTCGGGCCGGAGCGCCGCGACCTGGGAGACCGCCTGCCGGCCGTCGACGGCCTCGCCGACGACCTCGATGCCGGGCATCGCGTTGAGGAGCACGGAGAAGCCCTCGCGGACCATCATCTGGTCGTCGACGATCAGTACCCGGATGGGCGGGGCGTTCATGCCACCTCACCGGCCTCGACGCGCTCCCGCTCCACCGGCACCGGGAGGAACACGGCTACCTCGTAGCCGCCGTCCTCCGTCGTCCCCGCGGTCATCTCCCCGTTCAGCATCGCCACCCGCTCCCGCATCCCCGTGATCCCGTGCCCGGCCCCCGGCGACGGCTTGACCAGTCCTCGCGCCGGGCCGTTGACGACCCGCACGCCCAGCCCGCCGAGGACGTAACCGATCTCGACCTTCGCCGTGGCGCCGGGGGCGTGCCTGAGTGTGTTGCTCAGCGCCTCCTGGACGATCCTGTAGGCCGACAGCTCGACCCCCTGCGGAAGGCTCCGCACCGCGCCGGTGACCGTCTTCTCGGTCTCCAGGCCAGTCTCACGGACGTTGTCCAGCAGCCGGTCGATCTCGGCGAGGGTGGGCTGCGGGGCGTCCGGCGCCTCGTAGTCCTCCGCCCGTACGACCCCGAGGACGCGGCGCAGCTCAGTGAGCGCGGCGACGGCGTTCTCCCGGATCGTGACGAATGCCTGCTCCAGCTCGGGCGGCGGGTTCTCCACCCGGTACGGGGCAGCCTCCGCCTGGATCGCGACGACGGACATGTGGTGGGCGACGACGTCGTGCAGCTCACGCGCGATGGTCGTGCGCTCCTCGAGGAGCGTGCGCCGGTCGCGTTCGACGGCGGTGACGGTGCGCTGCACGGTGACCTCGCGCTCGGCCTCGCGACGGGTCTGCACGACCGTCACGACCAGCAGGGCGAGCGCGGACAGGAAGGCCATGACGCCATTGGTGGAGGAGGGATTCCAGGGCCCGATGCTCTCCATGAAGGAGCCGGTGCACAGAGTGATCGCCCACATCCAGGCCGCCGTACGCGGTCTGGTCCGCGCCGCGACGACGATCAGGACGCCGAGGTGGCACACGAAGGCGTTCGGCGACCACGGCCAGCTCCCGCTGCCGACCACGGCCATCACCGGGGCCGACGCGATCGACACCCAGAACGCGAGAACGGGGCGGACCAGCGTCATCAGCAGCGTGGCGGCGGGAAGGAACGCGGTGATGGCGGTCGCGATCCCGAAGGGCGAGTAGGTGTTCGCCAGGAAGACCCCGGCCAGCGCCGAGATCAGCGCGACCGCACCGACCACCGCGTGCGGCGTCCACACCGCCCGCTTCCGGATCGCCGCCGGAAGCCGCCGGAGCACCGGGCCGCCCGTTCCCAACGGTTCCAGCGGCCGGTAGTCGAGCACGTTGTGGAACAGGTCCTGCCGCAGGCCGCCTATCGCCCCTGCGGCCAGCCGGAACTCCGGGCTTCGCGTCTTGGTGTCGGTCACACGTCCAAGGTAGGCGTACGCCCTGCCCGCGGTCGTCAGCAGTGATGCGGATCCCTGGCCGTCCGTCGCAAGTACTACCAGGCCAGCTGGGCGATCTCCTCGGCCACCACCGCGCAGGCGTCCGCCGCCGGGTCGATCAGCGGGAAGTGCCCGACACCGTCGAGCAGCGTCAGCCCCACCACCTCGCCCGCCTTCGCCGCCGCGTCCACGAACGTGTCGCTGACGGCTGCCGGGACGGTGGTGTCCTCCACCCCCTGAACGACGGTCGTCGCGATACCGGTCGGCAGCAGCAGCGCGGGGTCGACGTGGGCGCTCCGCGTCTCGAAGTCCTCCCCGTCCCCCAGGAGCTGGTGCAGCGCGCCGGAGCAGATGTCCAGTTCCACCGCGCTCGCGAAGTCGGCGATCGGGGCCAGCGCCACCACGCCGCGATACGGGGGCGAGGCCGGCAGACGCCACGGCGAGCCCTCGGGAAGGACGTGCCGGGCGGCGGCCCACAGCGCCAGGTGTCCTCCCGCCGAGTGCCCGGTGACCACGGTCCTGCGCACATCGGCCTGCGGCAGCTCACGGGCGGCCAGCGCGGGCAAGGCGTCCATCGCGGCGGCCACGTCGTCGAAGGTCTCGGGCCAGCGTCCGGCCACGGGTCCGTCCACGCCCTGCCGGGGGATCTCGCCGCCGCGCCGGTACTCGACGCTGGCCACCGCGAAGCCGCGCCGAGCCAGGAAGTCCGCGAAGGGCGACACGTGCTGCCGGTCGTACGGGGCTCGGTACGCCCCGCCGTGCAGCACGACGACGAGCGGCGCACCGTCCCGGCCGTCGCGCGGGGCGTAGAAGTCGATCACCTGGTCCGGATGGCTGCCGTAGGCCGCGGTCCGGTCGGGGGCGACCGCCGGATGCCCGAAGGCCGACTCGGCCTCGGGGGCGTCCCGTTCACGCGCGGCAGAATCCGACATGATGCTCCAACCGTCCTACGCCTGTGCCCAACTGGACTGACCTGCGGGGACGGTACCAGTACGGTGGCCTGCCGCAGCACCGGCCCGGAGCCCGGACCGGTGCTGCGGCACACACTCAAACCGCCAGCACCTCTGCGAGGATCCTCGCCGCCCGCTCCGCGTCCGCGAAGCCGACGTACAGCGGGGTGAAGCCGAAGCGCAGGACGTCCGGGCGGCGCAGGTCGCCGACCACTCCGCGCTCGATGAGCACGCGCATCACCGCCTCGGCGTCGTCGCACCGCAGCGACACCTGGCTGCCGCGCTCCGCGTGGGCCTCGGGGGTGGCCGAGGTGACCCGGCCCTCGGGGACGTACGCGGCGACGCACTCCAGGAAGAAGTCCGTCAGCGCCAGGGACTTGGCCCTGACGGCCTCCACCGTGACGCCCTCCCACACTTCGAGCGACGCCTCCAGCGCCAGCATCGACAGGATGTCCGGGGTGCCGACGCGGCCCCGCACGGAACCGTCGGCGGGCTCGTACCCGGGGGTCATCGCGAACGGGTCGGCGTGCGAGGTCCAGCCGGGCAGCGGCGAGTCGAAGGCCTCCTGGTGGCGTTCGGCGACGTACAGGAAGGCAGGCGAACCGGGCCCTCCGTTCAGGTACTTGTACGTGCAGCCGACGGCCAGGTCCACACCGTGCGCGTCGAGGCCGACCGGGAGCGCGCCCGCGCTGTGGCACAGGTCCCAGACGGCGAGCGCACCGGCGTCGTGGACCGCGGCGGTGAGGCCGGGCAGGTCGTGGAGCCTGCCCGTGCGGTAGTCGACGTGGTTCAGCAGGACGACCGCGGTCCGGGGTCCCAGAGCCTCCCGTACACCCGCCGGCGCGACCGGCACGATGCGGTGGCCCGTCATCCGGGCCGCCGACTCGGCGATGTACCCGTCCGAGGGGAACGTCGTGGCGTCGACGAGGATCTCGTCGCGGCCCTCGGACGCGAGGCGGCTCGCGGCGACGACGGCCTTGAAGACGTTCACGCTGGTCGAGTCGCCCACCACGATCTGCCCGGCGGCGGCACCGACCAGCGGGGCGATCCGGTCGCCGATCCGCTCCGGCGCGGTCCACCAGCCGCTCTCCGTCCAGGAACGGATGCGCAGAGAGCCCCACTCACGGGTGATGACGTCCTGTACCCGCCCGGGCACGTGGCGGGGCAGCGCACCCAGCGAGTTGCCGTCGAGATAGACGGTGTCGTCGAGGACGAAAAGCTCGCGCAGGGGGGCCAGTGCGTCGGCGGCGTCGAGCGCCTCGGCGCGCTCCTTGTAGTCAGACATGGCTGCGGGCCGTCCAGAGTTCAGGGAACACGTTCTTCGTCGCCCGCTTCTCCAGCCAGGCGACCCCGGCCGATCCGCCGGTGCCGGTCTTCGAGCCCATGGCCCGCCGGGTGGCGGTGAGGTGGTCGTTGCGCCAGCGCCAGACCAGCTCGCCGACGTCGGTCAGGACCTCGCCGAGCCGTACGAGCTCGTCGTTCTGGTCCGGGTTGGCGTAGATCTCCGCCCAGGCGGCCTCGACCGCGGCGGAGGGCTCGTACTTCTGCGAGAGGTCGCGTTCCAGCACCGACCGCGGTACCGCGTAGCCGCGCCTGGCGAGCAGGGCGAGCGTCTCGTCGTACAGGCCGGGCTGGTGGAGCGCCTTCTCCAGCTCCGCGTGGACACGGGGCGCGCCCCGGTGCGGCACGAGCATGGAAGCGGACTTGTCACCGAGCAGGAACTCCATCCGGCGGTACATCGCCGACTGGAAGCCGGATCCCTCGCCGAGCGAGCCGCGGTAGGAGTTGAACTGGGCCGGCGTGAGGCCCGCCAGCGGCTTCCAGGAGGCGTTCAGCGCCTCCAGTTCCCGCAGTGAGCGCTTCAGCGCGTCGCGGGCGACCGGTATGCGGTCCTCGCGCAGGGCGTGCGCGGCCGTCTCCCACTCATGGACGATGACCGTGAACCACAGCTCCATGACCTGGGTGGTCACCAGGAAGACCATCTCGCCGGGATCGTCCGAGCGGAGGTGCTGGAGGTGGGTCAGGACATCCGCCTGGACATAGTCCTCGTACGGAGTCGTTCCCTCGAAGTCCAGGTGCGGGGTGTCCGCGCCGGTGGCTTCGGGGTCGGGGTGAACCGTCGACATTTCTGTCTCCTCGACACGAGCTTCCGGGTAGCGGTCCGCCCCTTCCTCGCAGGTGGTGGAGCTCCGGTCCCCTCCACAGCATCCTAACGGCCTTCCGCGGCACGTGCCCGGGCCCCGGCGGGCGACGGCCCGCCGGGGCCCGGGACCGGGAAGCCTCAGCCCAGAATGTCGGCCGCCGTCTGCGACGAGTCGCGCAGGAAGCTCGAGCAGCGCTCGTACTCGTCCTGCTCACCGATCGCCTGTGCGGCGCGCGCGAGGGCGTGCAGGGCGCGCAGGAAGCCGCGGTTCGGCTCGTGCTCGAACGGGACGGGGCCGTGCCCCTTCCAGCCCGCCCGGCGCAGCGCGTCGAGGCCGCGGTGATAGCCGGTCCGGGCGTACGCGTAGGACTCGATGACCCGGCCGCCCTCGAACGCCTCGTCGGCGAGCTGCGCCCAGGCCAGCGAGGACTTGGGGTACTTGGCGGCGACGTCGGCGGGTGCCGCGCCGCCCGCGAGCAGCTCGCGCGGCTCCGGGTCGTCGGGCAGATGGGTCGGGGCGGGGCCCCCGAGCAGGTTCTCGTGGATCGACATGGGTCAAGTGTGCCTGGATTCCGGTTCCGGCTCCAAGGGCGGGGCCACGACGCCGCAGTGCATCGTGCACGCCAACTGCTGCTCGGGCCCGGGCTTCGAGACCTTCCGCAGCGACCACCAGGCGATCACCGCACCCGCCACGAGCAGCCCCGCGCAGATCGGCATCGCCCGCCGGAACGTCGAGGCGAACTCCCCCGCGTCCCGGTACGCCTCCGGTCCCATCCCCGCCAGCAGCGGCAGCGCGGCGACGGCGAGGAGCCCGGCGGCCCGCGCGGCGGCGTTGTTGACACCGCTGGCGAGGCCGGCCCGGCCGGTCTCCACGGCGGCCAGGACACTGGCGGTGAGGGGCGCGACGAGGGAGACCAGCCCGACACCCAGCACCAGCACGGCGGGCAGGACGTCCAGCGGGTACGAGGCGCCGGGTCCGACGCGCAGCATCAGCAGCATCCCGGCAGCCGCCAGCAGGGAGCCGACGGTGAGCGGGATCCGGGGTCCGATGCGCCGGCCGATCTCGCCGGAGGACGCCGAGAACAACAGCATCAGCACCGTCGTGGGCAGAAGCGCGGCCCCCGCGCCCAGCGCCGAGTAACCGGCCACCACCTGGAGCTGGATCGCGGACAGGAAGAAGAACCCGCCGAGAGCGGCGTACACACAGACCGTGACGATGTTGACGGACGTGAACTGCCGGGACGCGAAGATCGACGGCGGCACCATGGGGTCGGCGCGGTGCCGCTCGACGCGGACGAACGCCGCCGCCAGGACCACACCGCCGACCGCCGCTCCGACGACCAGGGCGGAGGCTCCCTGCTCCGGGACCTCGATCAGCGCGTAGGTGATCAGCGCGAGCGCGAGTGCGGCCAGTGCGGCCCCCAGTACGTCGAACCGGCCGTGCGCGCGCGGGTCCCGGGACTCCGGTACCTGACGGGTCGCGACGGGTACGCAGACGGCGGCGATCGGCAGGTTGATGAAGAACACCCAGCGCCAGCCCGGTCCGTCCACCAGCCACCCGCCGAGGAACGGCCCGACCGCCGCTCCGACGCCGCCGAGCCCGGACCAGAGGCCCACGGCGCGGGCACGGTCGTCGGGGTGGAAACTCGCCTGGATGATGGCCAGCGACCCGGGCGTCAGCAGCGCGCCTCCGATGCCCTGCAGTGCGCGCGCGAGGACCAGCGTCGCCGCGTTCGGCGCGATCCCGCACAGCAGCGAGGCCACGGCGAACCAGATCACCCCCAGGACGAACACCCGCCGCCGCCCGAACCGGTCCCCGAGCGCACCCCCGAGCAGGATGAGCCCGGCGAGCGTGAGCGTGTAGGCGTTGACGGTCCACTGAAGCCCGGCGAGGTCGGCGCCCAGGTCCTTGCCGATGCGCGGAAGGGCCACGTTGACGACCGTGGAGTCGAGCAGCGCCATACTCGACCCCAGCACGGTGGTCAGGACGACCCATCGCCCCGCCGGCGAGGCAACCCGGATCCCGTCGGCGTCCGCATCAGTCATAGCAGCAGCATCGCGGCTCACCACCCCGAGAGCCACCGCGACACCGCGACGAGCATGATCCCCGCGCGGCGGCCCTCCCCACACGTCGTCATTCACCGCGCGGCGAACCCGCACCGCACGCGCCCCGACTCACCGCACCGCCTTCAGCCCCCGCACCAGCGCCGACACCCCCGCCTCGACCTTGCTCCTGGCGCATCCCACGTTCAGGCGCAGGAATCCCGGCGCCCCGTACACCGCGCCCGGCATGATCGCGACCTTCTCGCGCTCGATCAGGACCCGTTGCAGCGCCTCGTCGTCCACGCCCAGCGGGCGCAGATCGATCCACGCGAGATAGCCCGCCTGCGGGGGCTCCCACGCCAGTTCGGGGTACGCGGAGTTCAGCCGCTCCGCGACCAGGGCGAGGTTTTCCGCGACGTACGCACGGACCGCGTCCAGCCAGTCCGCCCCCTGCCGGTACGCCGCGATGTGGGCCGTCAGCGCCAGCACCGCCGGGGAGGCGAGGCCTTCGCCCGTCTCCATGCGGCGCAGGTATTCGGCCCGGTCCGCGGGGTCGCCGATCAGGCCGTACGAACCGGTCAGCGCAGGGAAGTTGAAGGACTTCGACGCGGACGTGATGACCGCCCACCGGCCGCGGACCTCACCCACACCGTCTGCCTCGACGTCGTCCGCGACGCGTGAGTACGGCACGTGCACACGCCCCTCGTGCACGAAGTCCGCGTGGATCTCGTCGCTGATCACCGCCACCCCGTGCCGCCTGGCCAGCACCGTCATCTCGCGCAGCTCCGCCTCCGTCCACACCCGCCCCGTCGGGTTGTGCGGCGAACAGAGCACCAGGACCCTGGCGTCGGCACGCGCCAGCTCCCGTTCCAGGGCGTCCACGTCCCCGACCGGCACCCCCCGCAGCTCCCGCCCGAGCCCGGTTATCGCCTTGCGGAAGCCGTCGTACGTCGGCGTGTGGACGACCACGCCGTCGCCCTCGGCCGTCCACATCTGCAGCAACTGCGAGAACTGGCTGAGCACGGACGGGCCGTAGACGAGCCGGCCGGTGTCGATCTCGGCGCCGTACCGGGTCGCGTGCCAGTGCGCGACGGCCGACCGGAAGTCGTCGTGCTGCCAGGTGGTGTAGCCGAGAACCCCGTGGTCGAGACGCGCGCGCAGCGCCGTCAGCACCTCGGGCGCGGTCTCGAAGTCCATGTCGGAGATGGTGAACGGAAGCAGTCCGTCCACTCCGAAGCGGTCGGCGACCCCGTCCCACTGGACGCACCAGGTGCCCCGGCGGTCGATGACGGTGTCGAAGTCGTAGCGCGCAGGCGTGCTCACAGTGGGTCTCCATCCTTCGGACATGGCGCGGGCCCGGCCCCCCGAAGGGTGACCGGGCCCGCCTGTACGTCCGTGACGTACTTACTTCAGCTTGGTGCCGGCGGAACGCAGGTGGGAGCAGGCCTCCGTGACGCGCACGGCCATGCCCGCCTCGGCGGACTTGCCCCAGCTGCGCGGGTCGTAGACCTTCTTGTTGCCGACCTCGCCGTCGACCTTCAGCACACCGTCGTAGTTGCGGAACATGTGGTCCACGATCGGGCGGGTGAAGGCGTACTGGGTGTCGGTGTCGAGGTTCATCTTCACGACGCCGTTCTCCAGCGCGGTGGCGATCTCCTCGGCCGTCGAGCCCGACCCGCCGTGGAAGACGAAGTCGAAGGGCTGGCTTCCGGCGGGCTTGCCGTACTTGGAGGAGACACCCTCCTGCAGGTCCTTGAGGAGCTCGGGACGCAGCACGACGTTGCCCGGCTTGTAGACACCGTGGACGTTGCCGAAGGACGCGGCCAGCAGGTAGCGGCCCTTCTCGCCCAGACCGAGCGCCTCGGCCGTACGCAGCGCGTCGTCGACGGTCGTGTACAGCTCGTCGTTGATCTCGTGCGTGACGCCGTCCTCCTCGCCACCGGTCGGGGTGATCTCGACCTCAAGGATGATCTTGGCAGCGGCGGCCTTGGCCAGCAGCTCCTGGCCGATGGCCAGGTTGTCGGCGAGGGTCTCGGCCGAGCCGTCCCACATGTGGGACTGGAACAGCGGGTTCAGACCCTTGGCGACGCGCTCGGCGGAGACGTCGAGCAGCGGCCGTACGTAACCGTCCAGCTTGTCCTTGGGGCAGTGGTCGGTGTGCAGCGCGACGGTGATGTCGTACTTCGCGGCGACGATGTGCGCGAACTCGGCGAGGGCCACCGCGCCCGTCACCATGTCCTTGTTGTACTGGCCGCCCAGGAACTCGGCACCACCGGTGGAGATCTGGACGATGCCGTCGCTCTCCGCCTCCGCGAAGCCGCGCAGTGCAGCGTGCAGGGTCTGGGTCGACGTCACGTTGATGGCCGGGTAGGCGAACTTGCCTGCCTTCGCCCGGTCGAGCATCTCGGCGTAGACCTCGGGGGTTGCGATGGGCATCTGTCCGCTCCTTGGGATGTGCGGGTGTGCAGTGCTTGGTCCCTGACCTGGGGGCGACGTCATCGTCGCCCCCATCTTCCCAGACTCTCGCTCCGGCTCCACCTGCCCCGTCGGGGGGGGGGGCCCGGGTTAAGAGAAAAACCGGGCCCCCCCCCCCCCGCCGAACACATCAAGCGCGGAAGACAAAATCGGGGTCACCCCCGCCG
>NZ_JBHVCT010000045.1:0-52879 GCF_042803195.1 Streptomyces sp. NPDC057428 | reverse complement strand
GGCCTGGCCGGTAGGCCCCACACTGGCAAACACCGCCGGAAGGAACTGCGCTTTTTACAGCGGGGTGGCCGCCTTCAGGACGAAGAACAAGGTGAGAGCCGCGTTCGCCGAGGACAGCGCAGAGACTGTCGTACCGGCCGCGGCAGCCCAGGCCGCCATGCCCACGGCTGTGCAAACAGGCGGCCACCTACGTGAGACAGGGGCGGGACCAAGCAGGGCCTCGACCCGACGCGGCACCGGTCCCGGCGCGGCCACGCCGGCGAGCGTGGGCGCGGGCGCCCCGCGGGAGACAAGCGCGGCCTTACCGATCGCACGCGCTACCACCCGCCTGCTACCTACCGCATCAGCAGCATCCTCGTCCGCCCATCTTTCGGCGGTGTAGGCCACCACGGTACTCAAGGGCCGCAGGAAAGGGTTCGCCCTCGCGGCCAACTGCACAGCGATCAGGAACCGATGGTGAAAGCCGGCCAGATGGGCCCGCTCGTGCGCGAACAGCGCCCGGCGCTCCGGCGCGTCCAGACAGGACAGCAGCGCCGTGGACACCACGATCCGGCTGCGGGAGCCGGGCAGCGCATAGGCGTACGGGGCCTCGTCTGGCAGCACCGCGACCGAGGTATCGGGCAGCCCGATGAGTGCGCGTACGGCACTGCGCCGCACCCGATGATGCCGCCAGGACGCCTTCGCGCACGCGGCGAACACGGCGATCAGGGCAGGGATGGCGGCCTTGCCCGCCACCTCGTCGTACGGCACCGCCTCGCGCACCTCCGGGTCCGACCAGCCGTCGGGCAGCGGATTGCCCGGCAGTTGGGCGGTGCCGACCACCATCAGCAGCACCAGGCACAGGGTGCTGCACACGGCCAGCACTCCCGCGACCGCGGACAGCAGCCAGGTTGCGGTGCGCGGGTGGAGATGGTGTGCGGCCAGGCGGGCAATGGGCCAGGCGGTTAAGGGCAGTACCAGCGGCAGGAAAACAAAGACGCCCATGGCTCTACTCTTCCGGCTCGTCGGTCACCTGGGACAGTAGGGTGCGCAGCAACTGTTCGTCACCCGGGGTAAGAGAGGTGAGGAAGCTGGCCAGGACCGCCTCCCGGTTCCTCTCGCCGTCCAGGACTTTCCGCATGCGTAGAGCGGCGAGACGGGCTTCGTCCGCGGTCGGAGTCCACTGGAAGGACCGGCCCGCGCGCTGCCGGGCCACTACACCCTTGGCGTGCAGGCGGGTCAGGATGGTCATCACCGTGGTGTAGGCGGGGCTGCCGCCGAGCCGCTCCTGCACCCAGGCCGCGCTCGCGGGCCCCGGAGACTGGCGCAGCGTGGCCAGCACCTGCGCCTCCAGCTCGCCCTGGCCGCGTCGACGGGGCTGGTCCGGGTCGCCCTGGTTCTGGTCTGCCACATCCGTCTCCCTCCAGGTGTCCCGCACACCGGCTCGCAGTGGTTCATCGTACTGAGTCGCAGCCCGGCCGCCGATCAGTCCTCTGGCACGCTCCCGCAGGCTGGGCCCCGGGTGCGGCCCGTGCGCTCGAGCCGGCGCCGCAGTGCCTGTTCGTCGTCGGGCGGCAGCCCCGCGAGAAAACAGGTCAGAACAGCACGGCGATCGCTCTCGCCCTCCAGCTCGCGACGCATCCGCCGGGCAGCAAGGCCCGCTCGATCCGTCGTCGCCGTCCACCGGGAAGGAGCGGCCGGACCGGAAGCGGGCCACGGCCTGCTTAGCCTGCAGCCGAGTCAGGATCGTCACCACCGTGGTGTACACGAGGCCACGATCCAACTGGTCGCGCACCCAGCCCGCCGTCACAGGTCCTGATGTGCCCTGGAGCGCCGCCAGCACCTCGGCCTCCAGTTCACCGGGCCCTCTTCGGCGCACTTCAGGACGCGTGGGCACTGCTTTCTGCTCCTGTTCCACCTGCACGTCCCCTCCGTCGCACCGCCGGATTCAGGCGAGAGTACGCCGCCCGCACCCCTTCACTGTCCCCGCCAGGCCCACAAACTTCTACACCGTTGTAGATTTTTGGCTGCGCCGTATGGGTCCCAACGCACTCGCGTACGGGAAATATGCGGCAGAGAGACAGGACCCGCACCGGGCCCGGTGGGTGGTGGAGAACAGCATGCACACGCAGCGCAATACCGGCCGGGCCGAGGCCCGGCCGCGGGCCGGTCATCGGCGCAAGACCGGCCGGCTGACCCGGCGCGGCCGGATACTGACCTGGGCCGGCGGCCTCCTGGCCGCGGTGATCCTGGGGGTGGCCGGCGTGGGCACGTGGATGTACCAGAGTCTCGACGGCAACATCCACACTGCTGCCGTCGAGAACAAGATCGGCGAAGGGCGCCCGGCCAATCTCAGCCCGGGGGCGAAAAACATTCTTGTGGTCGGCTCGGACAGCCGTGACGGTGACAACGCCGCGTACGGCAAGGGCCTGACCACAATGCAGTCCGATACCCTGATGGTCGTCCACATCGCCGCTGACCGGAAATGGGCCACCGCTCTCTCCTTGCCCCGCGACTCCTGGGTGCAGATACCCGCCTGCGAGCGCGGGGACGGCACGAAGTCCACTCCTCCCACTTCAAGATCAACGAGGCGTTCGCCATCGGTGGCACCGGAGGTGATGTAGGTGGCGCGGCGGCCTGCACGATCAAAACCATCGAGCAGAACACCGGGCTGCGCATCGATCACTTCGCCTCCCTCGACTTCCAGGGATTCAAAGGCATGGTCGACGCCTTGGGTGGCATCGAGGTCTGCCCCGAGGAGCCGATCCACGACACGAAGGCGCACCTCGACCTGGAGGCCGGCTGCCAGAGCGTCAAGGGTGAAAGGGCCTGTACGGATTCCTGGACTCGGCGACCAAGTCGCTGACCACGGATGAGTCCTTGGACGGCATCAAGCCTCTGTACGACCTGGCCTCCGACGTCAAAGGCATACCGAGTGACCGGCTGACCTTCCTCACCGTCCCCAACTACCCCCGCGAGCTGGACGTCCCGACCGACAAGGCCAACATCACCTGGCAGTACCCGCAGGCACGGACGCTGTTCACCGCCTTGGCCAAAGATCAGGAGATCGACAAGGAAGAGCTGACCAGCGCCAAGCCCGTCCCGACCAGCTCGATCAAGGTTCAGGTCCTCAACGGCACCGGCACGAGCGGCCAGGCAGCCAAGGTCGCCGGGCAACTGCGCACGGCCGGATACATCGTCACCACTACAGGCAATGCCCCGGAACCGGTCGAGGCGACCACAGTCTCCTACGCCGCGGGATCCGAGCAGCAGGCCGAAGCGCTGGCGGCCCGGCTCGCCCCCCAGGTTTCCCCCGAAGCCGGACGGAACGCGGCACCCGGGCCGATCACCCTCACCATCGGCCCCGACTACGAGGGACTGCGCGGCTGACCTTCCGGACTACCGAGGACGGGAGAAGGACCGCACTCCGAACCCAGCCCCGGCAGGCGCACACCCGATCCGGAACATCCGGCATGGGAACCATCAACAACTTCTACAGTGCTGTAGATTCTGATGCTCAAGGGACCGCCCCTCATTCGAGGGCGCGGTGGAACGCGCGAAGGGAACAGCAACATGGGTGTGAGCCTGGCCAAGGGCGGCAACGTTTCGCTCAGCAAGGAGGCGCCGGGTCTGACCGCCGTCCTCGTCGGACTCGGCTGGGATGCACGCAGCACGACTGGCACCGACTACGACCTGGACGCCAGCGCACTACTGGTGGACAGCAGCGGCAAGGTGCTCTCCGACCAGCATTTCATCTTTTACAACAACCTCAAGAGCCCCGACGGCTCGGTCGAGCACACCGGCGACAATCTCACCGGAGAGGGCGAGGGCGACGACGAGTCCCTCAAGGTCAACCTGACCACCGTCCCCACGGACGTGGCGAAGATCGTCTTTCCGGTCTCCATCCACGACGCCGAGAACCGCGGTCACAGCTTCGGCCAGGTCCGTAACGCCTTCATCCGCGTGGTCAACCAGTCAGGCGGCGCGGAACTCGCCCGCTACGACCTGAGCGAAGACGCCGCGACCGAGACCGCGATGGTCTTCGGCGAGCTCTACCGTCACGGCGTGGAGTGGAAGTTCCGCGCCGTCGGCCAGGGCTACGCCTCCGGGCTCGCCGGAATCGCCGCCGACTTCGGCGTCGGCGTCTGACGCCTCACCTCCCTCCCACATGAGGGAACACCACCGGTGCCCCGGCCACCGGCCGGGGTGCCGCCTTGCCGGGCAAGGATGTCAGCACCAGGTGCGCATCCGCGTGAGGACACCCATCTGCCCACGCGGCCGGGCGAACGCGACAACGCCCGCAGCGGTCACGGTCGGTGCCCGTGGGCAGACACGATCGGGATACTCCACTCATGCACGCCCTTGACCGCCTTGAGGCGGAAGACCAAGCAGACTTCGCGCAGGTATTGCGCCTCGCCCTGGAGTCCCAGGAGATCCGCACGGCCCTACGGCACGCGGACGCGGGAGTCGATGCCGAGCACTTGAGGTCTCAGGCAGTGGCCGCGACCGAGGCCATCTCAGCTGCGGCTGCCGCCGAGCACACCGCCTACCTCCGGCTACGGGCCACGGCCGGACGCTCCGCAGCCCGCCGCTTCGGGCACCCTCGGAAGGTGGATGCTTCGACAGGCGGGCGCGAGCTACTGACGGCGCTGGCCGTGCTCACTCCGGTCCTGTCAGCCACCGCATCGGCGATATGCCTGCTCCTTGGCTACAGCCTCCGACTCGCCGGTACTCAACAGCACCTCGCGGCTGGACTCGTGGGCACCGGTTGGATCGTCGCAGCCCTGGCCGGGCTCGCCGCCCTCGCCGCTGCCGCTGCGCTGATTGCCACCGCAATGCGGCACCTCCCCGCACCCGGCGGCAATCCGCGCCACGCCGACACACCGTCCGCCATGGCCGCCCGCGAAGCGTGGCGCCAGGCGTTGCTGGAACGCGGCACGCTGCCCTTTCTGCACCAGCAATTGCGCCTGCCCGCAACTGCCTCCTGCGCCGCCGCACAGCCGCCACCGCCCCGCCCGACCGTCAACGATCCGCTCCCAGAACGCCGCACCCGCCTGGGATACACCAGCCCCGACTTCGCAAGCCCGGACTTCACCGACCCCGTGACACCCTCGCGAGACTGACGCCTCTCGCTCCGTCACGCACGCCTCCGCTCCGAGGGGGGACAGGCCGCCTCCGCCTGATTGGCGTGGAAGCCTCCTGCCAGTGACTTCTACAGTCCTGTAGTTTCGACATGCCGCCACCCATGCGGCAGGGGTCCCGCGTTGGCCCGACGACCGAGCATCAGGAGGAAGCAGATATGGGAGTGACGCTGACCAAGGGCCAGCAGATCAGCCTGGAGAAGTCCGGCGGTGGAACCCTCAACGTCGTGCGGATGGGCCTGGGCTGGCAGGCGGCACCACGCAAGGGCTTCCTCGCCAGACTGACCGCCCGCGAGATCGACCTGGACGCCTCCGCAGTACTCTTCGCCGGCACGGAGCCGGTGGACGTCGTCTTCTTCCAGCACCTGATCAGTGACGACGGCTCCGTCCGCCACACTGGCGACAACCTCATCGGCGGCGCCGGCCAGGGCGGCGACGACGAGTCGATCCTCGTGGACCTCCTCCGCCTGCCCGCACACGTCGACCAGATCGTCTTCACCGTCAACTCCTTCACCGGACAGACCTTCGCCGAGGTACAGAACGCCTTCTGCCGCCTCGTCGACGAGAGCACAGGCGAGGAACTGGCCCGCTACACCCTCTCCGGCGGCGGCCCGTACACCGCCCAAATCATGGCCAAGGTCCACCGCACCGGCCGCGCTTGGAACATGTCCGCCATCGGTGAAGGGGCGAACGGCCGGACCTTCAAGGACCTGATCCCGGCCATCTCCACCCACCTCTAGCCGCCCCCGCCCGCTTCGGCAGGGATCCGGGCCGCGGACGCTCCGTGCGCTCCGTGCGCTCCGTGCGCTCCGTGCGCTCCGTGCGCTCCGTGCGCTCCGTGCGCTCCGTGCGCTCCGTGCGCTCACAAGCGTCCGGCATCCCCGCAGGTGCGCCACGCCGAAATCTCAGCCGCCGTTTGCCACTCAATTACCGGGGAGAAGACGCACACCCATGTTCGGCATCAGCGAGATCGCCATCATCCTCATCGTCGTCATACTGATTTTCGGCGCCAAGAAACTCCCGGAACTCGCACGCTCCATGGGCAAATCGGCCCGCATCCTCAAGAGCGAAGCCAAGGCGATGAAATCCGACCAGACCCCACCGACATCAGGGGATGCCTCCTCCCCTGAGGCCACAGCCCCACGCATCATTCGGGCCACCCCTGCCGACGTAGGCAACACTCACCCCACCACCCAGCCGAGCACCGAAGCACCACGGCCCTGACCGGTGCAACCTCCACCCACCCCGGACTCGCCCCTGCCGTATAGGGCACGCCCCCGGGGCCGCCCCCGTCCGTCACGCCGAATCGAAAGCAGCATCACGTGAGTGCGGGCAGTCGTGCGGCAGTTAGCGCCACGGGATGCCAGGCCGGTTCACGTGGAGGACGGCGGCCAGAAGGCTTCGCAGGTCATGATTCGGTGGCCTGCCGATGTCCAGCCTGCGGCCGCGGCGCTCGGTATTGAGTTGCCCATGCCGGGCCGGGGCGACCGCTCAGGCCCGCCGACCGGCGCGGCCTGACCACGCTGCCCTAGTCACACCTACGCCCGTACGGAACGGCCAGCCTCGAGATGGACGTCTGGCTGAACCTCACTGCGGTCACCGTGCCGAGTTCCCGGACTGCGCCGGACGAGGCGTTGGCTTCTCCGGGCGGGCAAAGCAGGAGTGGCGCCGTACCGGCGCGGGCCACCCTGGAATGAGAGCGGCGTAGGTCACTGGTCCGGGAAGCAAGGGTACCGACGGCTGCCGGGCATATGACCCGACGGCCCTCTCTGGGTCAGGCGATGCGGCGGATGCGGCGGATGATGAAGTACAACAGCAGCGCGGTCAGGGCAAGGGAGACGCCGGTCTCGATGGACTGGAACGCCCAGAACCGGTCCCCGGGTTGGTACTTCAACCAGTTGTAGGCGCCGTCCCCGCCTGTTCCAGGGTGAATTCACCTGGAACAGCGCCTGCGGCGGCGATACGGTCGGCGGGCTCGGGCGGCACCCGCCAGGTCCTCGCCCGGCCGTCCTAGCCCAGCCCCGCACGGACGGCACGGGGGCACGGCGAGCGGTCGGACCGGCGTCGCGATTCCCCTCGTCGCACGACAGGTGAAGCTCAGATTCCCCCCTTTGCCCAGGCCGGAACGTGATCGATGCGGACCACGGCACAGGAGATCGAGACACCGGCTCCGTGCGCCACCATCAGGACATGGTCGCCGGGGCCCACCTGCCCGGTTTCGACCAGGTGGTTGAGCCCCACTATCTGGTCGTTGACCGTCATGTGTCCCACGCGCCGCCCGAAATCGAACAGTCCCTGCTCCGGGCTGAGGCCCAGCGGGTCGAGGATGCCCTTGAGGTAGCTTTTCCGGCCGGTGAAGATGTGCGCTACACGGGTGATGTCGTCGACGTCCAGATCAGCCTCAGCGATGGAACGTAGGGCGAGTTCGGTGCGCAGTTCGCCTTGCCGTCCCACCGCTTCGGCCACCGACTCGTCCAGGATCCGGTCGGCCTCCGGCCGCACGCCGGCGTGGGTCGTCGCAGGGGCGGTCGCGCCGACGTTCGCGGGCGGGAACTCTTCCTCGCGGAACTGCTCCTCGACCTCGGCGGTGGATCCGCTGCTGATCGACAGGAGGCGGGCGAACCCGGGCTGCTTGGTGAGCAGGACGGCGCTTCCCGCGTCGGCGAGGAGACCGTTCTCGAGGGAGGCCCAGCGGTTGAAGTGCGGTGAGCCCAGATTGTCGGAGCCCGTGACGAGAGCGGCTTTACGTTCGGGGACGGCCTGGAGGTAGCAGGCGGCGAGCTCGATCGATCCGAGCAGTCCGTTGCACCCCTGCGAGACCTGGTAGGCGGGGATGTCGCGGTCCGTGAGGTGGCGCAGAATGTAGTGCTGTGCCGACCATGCTCCGGGCCCCTGCTTGTGCAGGCAGGCGTGGATGTGGAGGGCGAGATCGTGGGGGTGGAGGCCGGCGCGCTCACTGGCCTGGCGCGCCGCCCGCACCGCCATGTCCGGTGCCGGCATGTCGCCTGCGACGGCGGCGCCGGTCCATCCCTGGTGCTCGTGGTCGTCGGCGTCGTACAGGCCCGACTCCACCGCCTTGCCGGCGTCGAGGATGTCAGGGACGTACACGCCGAGACCGGCGATGTACAGGTCCGGGGTCTTCACTTCGAGGACGCTCCTTCCGACACGGCGTCGGTCGTCATGGGGGCCTTCGCGTCGGCGACGGCCTGGGCGAGTGAGTCGATGGAGCTGTCCCGGAGGATCTGAATCATCGGCAGTTTGACCTTGAACTGCCGGTCGATGCTGCTTCTCAGCTGAACCGCCGTCATCGAATCCATGCCCATCCTGTTCAGTGGCCGGACCAGGCTCACACGCGCCGGCTCCAGGCCAAGAATCTCCGCGGCCGCCTCCTTCAGCGCCTCGACGACCTTCGGATCCGGCGCTGTCCGTCCCCCGGGGACGGAGTTCGCCGCGCTCGCGGACACCGCCGCGGTGGGCACGGCATCGACCGGCCCCGAAACTACGGGAACCTCCGGCCGGCCGGGCCGCGCCGTCCGCGAGGCGCGGGTCTTCGATCGCGCCGGATCGTCCGGAACGGGCGTCGCGGCGCGGTCACCGCCGGCGGTCAGTTCCCTGAGCAGCGGGACACGGGCCGCGTCCGGGTAGGCACGCGCCCATGCCTGCCAGTCGGCGCGCAGGACGACGCTGTGAGAGGCGCCGTCTTCCAGAATGCCGTCCAGGAGGGTGAGGCCTTCGGCGGGCGAGAAGCTCGCCATGCCTTTCGGGACAAGGCTGCGGCCGCCTTCCTCCTCCTTGCGGGCGACCATGCCGACACCAGCCCAGTAGCCCCAGTTGACCGAGGTGGCCGGTGCTCCTTCGGCGAGGCGGTGGTGGGCAAGGGCGTCGAGGAACGCGTTTCCGGCCGCGTAGCCGCCGAGGAAGGGTGCGGACAGGACGGAGTAACACGAGGAGAACAGGACGAACATGTCCAGTGGTACGTCGCGGACCAGCCGGTGAAGGTTCCAGGCACCCGAGACCTTGGCCCTCAGGTGGTCGTTGAGGTGCCGGGCCGTCATGTCGCGTATCAGGACGCCGTCGAGTGTCCCGGCCGCGTGGAGGACCCCTCGCAGCGGGGCCTTGCCCTGACGGCCTCGTTCGTGGAGAAGCGCGCGCATGGCTTGGTGGTCTGCCGAGTCCACCGCTGCGTACTGGACGTCGACGCCGCGCCGGGCGAGATCGCGCAGCACCGCCAGCTGTGTGGCCCGGGGATGGTCGGGCGCGGCGGTCGCCGGGTCGGGCAGCGGGGTCCGGCCGGTCAGCAGGAGGCTGCGGGCACCCCGGTCGACGAGCCACGAGGCCACCTGCGCCCCGATGCCGCCGGTGCCGCCGGTGATGAGGTAGGTGCCCACGGGGTGCACCCGCGCGGCAGGCTCCTCGGGCTTCTGGCTGGGTTGCGGGACGGGAAGCACATCGTCGGTGAAGGCAAGGACGATCTCGCCGGCGCTCTGCTGCCCGGCCGTCGACCGCAGGGCCTCCGCGGCTCGGGCGGCGCTGAACTCATGGTGGGACAGCGGTGCGAGCACGCCTTTGGCGACGAGGTCGGCCGTCGCCCGCAGCACGGCGCCGGCCTGGTGCGGGCGGTGCTTGATCATGTGGACGGCATCGATGGCGTGGAGGGTGATGTTGGATGCGAGGGGGCCTCGGTTCAGGGGGGCGAGGCCGGCCGTGCCGGGCGCGGTGAGGTCCAGGTAGTGGCCGTAGGGCGCCAGCAGGGAGAGGCCGGCGGTTGCGGCCTCTCGCGCGAGGGTGTTCACGACCGCGTCGAATCCGGTACTGCCGGTGGCCGTGACATGGACGTCGGCGCCGAGCCAGCGGGCGACGTTGACGGCGGCCGGGCTGGTTCCCCCGGCAGCCGGGTGGACGAGCACACGATCGCCCTTCCCGATGCGGGCACGCTCGTGGAGCGCGTGGTAGGCGCCGAGGTACGCCCCGGGCAGTGCGGCTGCGGCGGCGGGATTGAGGTTTTCGGGCCTCGGCGCCGTCAGGACGGCCATGGTGACGACGTGTGTGGCCGTCGCGTTCTCGGCGAGGGCGATGACCTGGTCGCCGACGGCCACGTCGTACACACCGTCGCCGACAGCGATCACGGTCCCGGAGCACCCCGTGCCGAGCGGCTGATCACCGCGCGTCGGGTGGGGGCGGGCGGCGCCTGGGGTGGGAGGGGTGAGGAGCGCGGCGTGCGAGACACGGATGGTGACTTCGTCCGGGGCGGGCACGGGGAGGGCCACCGGCGTCAGGTGCAGGTCGTCGACTGGGCCTGACGGCGGGAGGGAGAGGCGCGCCGCGGTGGCCGGGCCCTCGCCGGTGAGGGCCCTTCGATGCGGCACCAGGCGGGCGACGTGGCGGGTGCCGTCACGCAGTGCGATCTGGTCCTCGTCGTCGGGGGTCAGCAGGGCCGCGACCAGGGCGGCCACGCTCCTGGGGTTGCGGTCCAGGTCGACGAGACGGCTGCGAAGAGCCGGGTGCTCGGCGACGAGCGTGCGTCCCAGGCCCCACAGCGGAGCCTGAAAGGGAGCGACCAGCAGGTCGTCCGGTGTGACCCGCTGGGCGTGCCGGCTGATCAGCCAGAGTCCGGGTGCGCTGGGAAGATCCCGGGCATCCAGGGCCTGTACGAGGTGGATGACGCTGCCGCAGGACAGAAGCTGAGCCCTGTCCATCTCCTTCCCGGTCGCTTGCAGCCCCGCTTCCGCGTCCAGGGACCACATGTGCACGATGCCGCGGAGTCCACCACGCCCCGCCACCTCGTCCAGCACCGCAGAGAAATGCGCCGTGTCACCGGGATTGATGCGGAACCGGTTATCGGCGGCCTGGTAGGTGGCGGCGGCAGTGATGACGACGACGTCCTCTCCCTCGGCCGCGAGCCCACGAACCACGGCTCTGCCGAAGGGGCCGCTGTCCGTGAAGACCAGCCACGTGCCACGGTCCGAGGGCGCACCGCCGGCGATCGGGCGTGGCAGCGCCTTCCACCGGACGTCGTACATCCAGCTGTCCGGATCGTCCGTGCGCTGCGGTGCGCCGACCGCAGGGCGGCCGGGAGTGGTTCCGGGGGTCTCGTCCCCCGCCGGGCCGGCAAGGTAGTGGAGGCGCGCACCCAGCATCTCGGCCAGGAGCCGTCCGGAGGCGTCGCGGATGCCGAGGTCGGCGGTGACGGAGTCGGAGCGTTGGCCCTGTGCCGGACGGGCGTGGCCGAACAGTTCGGTTCCAGGCCGGTCGTAGCACCGGTACTCCGTGATGTCGCCGAGGACGAACACGCCTTCCGGATCGGCTTCCCGCCGGGGGCGGATCGCTGCCATCGCATGACAGCCGGCGTCGAGGAGAGCCGGGTGGAAGTGGTAGTCGGCCAGAGTGGCGCGCAACTCTTCGGGGCATTCGACCCGTGCCAGCGACTCGCCGTTGTGGCGCCACAGTTCACTGAGGCCTCGAAAGGCACCCTGCCACTGATTGCCGCGTTCAGCGTGGTGGGCGTAGAAATCGGCTGCGGTGCGGTGTTCGGAAAGGGTGTCCCGGACGGCTGCCAGGTCGACGGGGGCTTCGGTCGCGGCGTCCGTCTGGAGGGCGTACCCCCTCGCTTCGGCATGCAGCGCCCATGGGGCGCTGCCGGTGGGGCTGCTGTGCACCTGGAAGGCCAGTCGCCTCCCGGCAGGGCGGGCGCTCACCCGCAGGACGGGAGCCGGGCCCTCCTCGTCCAGACAGAGGGCCTGCGTGAAGTGAACGTCCGCCAGGGCCACCGGCCCGTCGCCGAGGACCTGACGTGCCGCCACCGTCAGCAACTCCAGGTAGACGGTTCCCGGCACGACGATCGTGTCCTGGACACGGTGGTCGGCCAGATAGGCATGTCGACGGATGTCGAGGGGGCCCTGCCACACATGGGTGCCGTCGGCGGCCCTAGTCGGCGTTCCCAGAAGGGGATGCCGGGGCGGGGTGACAGGCGGGTCCTGGGCAGGGGCAGGGGCATCCGCGGAGATCCCCCGAACGGGATCGGGTCCGGGCAGCCAGTGCCGGGTGCGCTGCCAGGGATAGCCGGGGAGCGGGACGTGGCGGCCGCCGCCGATGACCGCGGCGAGGTCGACCGGCACGCCGGCGGTGTGGAGGGCACCCGCCGCGCTCAGCAGGGCGGTGCGCCCGTCCTCTTCGCGGCGCAGTGATCCCACCACGGTGGTGTCTCCCCGGCTCGCCGTGCGAGCGGTCTCCCTGATGCTGCCGACCAGCACAGGGTGAGGGCTCATCTCGATGAAGACGGTTGTCCCGGAGTCCAGTTGGTCACGCACGGCGCCGACGAAGTCGACGGGTTCGCGCATGTTGCGGGCCCAGTACCGGGCATCCATACCGGAGCCGTCGATGACCTCGCCGAGGAGCGTGGAGTGGATGGGGACGGCCGCCGGACGGGGGCGCACGTCGTTCAGGGCCTCCAGCAGGTCGTCCCGCAGAGCGTCCGTCTGCGGACAGTGGGAGGCGAAGTCGACCTTGACGAGCCGATGTGGTGTGCCCCGGGCGTCGAGTGTCGCAAGGACCTCGGCCAGAGCGTCGGCGTCACCGGAGAGCAGCGTGGACGAGGGGCTGTTGGCGGCGGCTACGGCGACGGTGTCCTCGTGGCCGGCCAGCGCGTGGGCGGCCTCGGTGGCGGACAGGGCGACCCAGGCCATGGCGCCGCGGCCGGACAGGCGTTTGGCGATTTCACTTCGTCGGCAGATGACGGCCGCCGCGTCTTCGATGCTCAGCGAGCCGGCGATGTACGCTGCCGCCGATTCGCCCATGCTGTGGCCGATGACGACGTCCGGCTCGATCCCCCAGGATCGCCACACCTGTGCCAGGGCGATCTCCATCGCCCACAACACGGGCTGCACGACATCGATTTCCCCGAGGCGTTCCTCGGGACCGTCGCGGAGCAGTTCGATCACCGACCAGCCGGTTTCGGCCCGCACGGCGGCGTCGCACATCCGCATGGCGCGGGCGAAGGCAGGCTCGGTGTCGAGCAGTTCGCGGCCCATGCCCGCCCATTGGGAACCCTGTCCGGGGAAGACGAAGGCCACCCGTGGGCGCCGGCCGGAGTCGGTGTACTCCGAGAAGGACAGACCGGGTTCGGGTTCGTCCCGCACGAAGGCGTCCAGTGCGAGCGCGGCCTGCTGGAGAGTGTCCACCGGCAGGGCGAGCCGGGCGTCGAGATGGGAGCGGTGCAGCGCCGCGCTGTGGCAGACGTCCCAAAGGAGGTGGTGATCGCCGTCGTCGGCGGTCAGGAACCTGGCGACGGACGCCGCCAGCGCCTTGAGGGCCTCGGGGGTCGCGGCGGAGAGGGTGAGCAGTTCCGCGCGGTCCGGTGCTCCTTCGCCGGCGGACCCCACCGGCGCGGGCACGTACTCCTCCAGGACGATGTGGGCATTGGTGCCGGAGAGCCCGAAGCTGCTGACGCCTGCGAGAGCGGGCCGGCCGGCGTCGGGCAGCGGCGTGTTCCGCGTCGCGATGGTCAGTGGAAGATCCGGCCAGGGCACGGCCGGGTTGGGGGTGTCGAAATGCAGGCTCGGCGGGACGGCGCGCTGTTCGAGGCAGAGCACCGCCTTGATCAGGCCGGCGATTCCCGCCGCCGCCTCGGTGTGCCCGATGTTGGTCTTGACCGAGCCCACGAGGACGGGGTGATCGGCGGACCGCCCCCTTCCCAGCACCTCGGCGAGTGACTCGAGTTCGACCGGATCACCGACAGCGGTCCCGGTGCCGTGCGCCTCCACGTAGTCCACGTCCGCCGGATCGACGCCCGCGTTCGCGTACGCGCGTACGAGTACGTCGCGCTGACCCTCGACTCCGGGAGTGGTCAGATAACCGCTGGAACGGCCGTCGTTGCCCACGGCTGAGCCGCGCAGGACGGCCCGGACCCGGTTGCCGTCAGCCAGCGCCCGCGAGAGCGGCTTGAGGATAACGCTGCCGATCCCGTCGCTGCGGACGAAACCGTCCCCGGACGCGTCCCCGAATTTGCAGCGGCCGTCCACGGCGAGCATGCCCGCGCTGGAGTAGCCGATTCCCTCCTCTGGACGGAGGACGAGATTGACCGCGCCGACGACGGCCATCCGGCACTCGCCGAGGCGGAGGGCCTGCACGGCGTTGTGCACCGCCACCAGACCCGAGGAGCAGGCCGTGTCGACGGTGAAGCTGGGACCCCGCAGGTCGAAGGCGTACGACAGGCGGCCCGACGTGACCGCGCGGAACGCGGCTCCGGTCATGCCGTACAGGTCGAGCCGGTCACGTGCCTCGTACTGGGTGTGCCAGTAGTCGCCGCCGGTCTGGCCCACGAAGACCCCGGTGTCAGAACCGGCCAGGCTGGAGAGCGGGACGCCCGCGTCCTCCAGGGCCTCATACGCGACTTCCAGCAGCAGGCGCTGCTGGGGGTCCATTTTCGCGGCCTCCCGTGGAGCGATGCCGAAGAATTCGGCGTCGAAGTCCCCGATGTTCTGGAGAAGGCCGCCCCATCTGCTGACGGTACGGCCGGGTGTACGCGGCCGCGGGTCGTACACGGCTTCGACGTCGTAACGGTCGGCGGGAATCTCGGTGATCGTATCGGTGCCGCTGCGCAGCAGTGTCCACAGGTCCGGGACCGTGTCGGCACCGGCGAAGCGGCCGGCCATCCCGATGATGGCAATGGGTTCAGCTGGGTCCGTCGCTGATGTGTGACTGGACCGGTCGTCCACGGGCACGGGGGCGTTCCTTGATTCGTGAGTCGGTGGTCGGAGTCGGCCGCGTGGTGGGCCGACTGCCGCGGTGAACGGTGAATGGGCCCGCAGGGTGGCCGCTCGCCTTCCGGGCTGTCGCTTGTTCCGGGCGCGGCCGGGAATCACCGGGTGTAAACGGCAGCTTGCGGGAGACCTCATCCCGTCCGGCGCCAGGCGGCGAGCCGGCGACCCGCCCGCTCCTGGACGGCGTCGAGATCGCGTTCGGTCTCGTGGTCGGGGGTCGCGTCGGGCAGGCCGTCCTCCAGTCGGCGCAGTGGCCGGAAGCACAGGCCGAGGGCGCCCCAGACGATGACGCACACCCCGCTCACGATCAGAAGGAGGGCCATCCCGCGTCCCGCACCGCTGCCCAGCATGCTGCCAAGCGCGGCGTGTTCCCGCAGAGCCGGGGCGAACACGTGGTCGGCGAGCGGACCGGCCGCGAGGAACCCGACGGGCTGGGTGGCGAGCGCGAGCGTGACGTTGGTGGCCAGGACCCGGCCCTGCAGTTCCTGTCCCACCTTGACCTGGATGATCGACAGCCAATGAGCGTTCAGCACGGCCATGGCGCCCATACGCAGCGTCAGTCCGAGTGCCACCAGGGGCACGGACGCGTGCAGTCCCATGACCACCGTCCCGGCCCCCACACCGATGGTGGCGCCGATCATGCCGATCGCCCGGCGCCGGGTGCCGCCCCACGGCACCATCAGCAGTCCGCCCAGCACACCCCCAAGGCCGCCCACGGTCGTCACCAGGCCGAGCTGTGGCACACCGGCGAACGACAGGACGAGCGGCTGCACCGCGACGAACACCACCGAGGCGAAGAGGTTCAGTACCGCGGCGAATCCGGTCAGCAGGAGCAGCGGCCTGCGTTGCGCGATGAAGCGCCAGCCCCCGATGAGCGCCTGGCCGAAGGACTCGCGCTGCCGGTGGAACATGCGCTCGGGAAAACGGACGGCCAGCAGGGACCCGATGCCCGCGGCGAAGGCACACACACCGACGACTACGACCCCGGTCACGCCCACGGACGCCACGAGCGCACCGCCGAGCAGCGGTCCGACGACACCGGCGAAGCCGAGCCCGAGCCCGACGAGGGCGTTGGCCTGCGGCAGATAGGGCTTGGGCACCAGTTGGGCGGTGGCGGCCAGGTACGCGGGCCGGTGGAAGGCGGTCGCGACCCCGGTGATCGCGACGATGAGGCACACGGCCGGCAGCGACAGCCGATGGGTGACGAGCAGCACGGCCAGAGCGGTCATCGCCAGGCCGCTCGTGCTGTCCGCGGCCAGCATGACGCGGCGGCGGTCCACCCGGTCGGCGACCGTTCCGCCGACCGGTGTGACCAGGAGCGCCGGGAGCGTGGCCAACATCATGACGAGGGCCAGGTCGAGAACCCGGCCGCTGCGCTGGTAGGCCCACACGCCGAGGGCGAACATGCTGAGGCTGCCGCCCAGCATGGAGAGGAACTGTCCGGCCGCGACGGTGTAGAAGGCCCGAAGCCCGGAGTGTGGCTGTACCGCTGCGGCCGGCTCGGGCAGGCGCCCCGCGGTCCAGTCCGCGATCCGTTTCCCGAGCAGGGCCGCGAGGACGGTCGCCTGGTGGCGCAGGAAGTAGTGGCCCGCCTTCTCGATGGTGACGAGTTCGACCCGGTGGGAGAAGGCCTCCCATTCGCGGTACCGCTCCTGGTACAGCTCCGTTGAGTGGTCTGCCTCACCCACCGCGCACAGGATCGGTGCCCGCAGGGCGGCGTGTGGTTCGGCCAGTTCGCGGGCGTACCACGCCCGGGCCTCGGACGAGTCGTGACGCATGGCGCGCAGTGCGGTCTCGGTGGCTGCCTCGTCCATATCGTCCAGGATTCCGCCGGTCGTGCGGAGGACGTCCCGGTAGTGACGGTTGGAGGCCCACCGCTCCAGCGGCAGGATGCGGTTGGCCCAGGCGGCCGCCCGTCCCGGCAGGGGCGCGGACGGGAAGTTGCCCGCCACGACCACGCCGAGCACCCCGCGACCGCCGGCCTCCAGCCTGCGGGCCAGTGCGACGGCCGCGGCCGATCCCACGGAGTGCCCGTAGACGACGACGGGACCGGTCACCGTCGCGTCGATCTCCTCGGCCAACCGCTCGGTCAGCTCGTCCAGCGTCACGAACTCCTCCGCGGGCCGGGCCGGGTCGTGTCCCGGCAGTTCGGCCGCGAGGAGTGCCAGATCGTCGGGCAGCGCTGCCGCGAGCGGCTGGTAGACGGCCGCCGACCCGCCGCCGTAGGGGACACAGACCAGGGTGGCCACGGCGTCCCCCGACCCGCTCAGGCGGTGGAGCATCCGGCCCTGTCCGGTGTCGGACGCGTCCAGGTGTGCCGCCAGTTCACGCACGGTGGGACGGGTGAACATGTCGATAACCCGCAGGCCGGGGTCGCAGGCCCGCACGGCACGGACCGCGGCGAACGAGTCCCCTCCGAGCGCGAAGAAGTCGTCGTCGATCCCGACTTCGGGAAGCCCGAGGATCCGTTCCCACACCCGTGCCAGTCGGCGCTCGGTGGGGGTGCGCGGCAGCGTCCGGGCTCCGGTCTCCTCGGCCTCGGGCAGCGGCAGGGCCTTTCTGTCGACCTTGCCGTTCGGTGTCAGGGGCATCTGGTCGAGGACGGCGAGAGAGCCCGGCACCATGTACTCCGGGAGGCGTTCACGCAGTTCGGTGCGTATGTGCCGGACATCGAGCCGCTCCCCGGTCTGCGGCACCACCCAGGCCGCGAGTCCCCGGTCCTGCTCCTCGCCGACGGGCAGGACGACCGCTTCGGCGACGCCCGGCAGCCGCCTCAGGGCGTCCGCGACATCGCCCGGCTCCACCCGGTAGCCGCGCACCTTGACCTGGTCGTCCACGCGGCCTCGGAACTCCACCCATCCGTCCCGGCGCATCCGCAGGACGTCGCCGGAGCGGTACATGCGCCGTCCATCGACGGTGATGAACCGCTGGGCGGTGAGCTCGGGCGCCCCGATGTAGCCCCGTGCGACCCCGGGCCCTCCCACCAGCAGTTCTCCCGGGATGCCCGGGGGTACCGGACGGCCCTCCTGGTCGGCCAGGAAGCCGACGGTGTTGGGCACGGGCCGGCCCAGCGGGACGATGCCGGCCCGCAGGTCCTCAGGCACGTCGTCCACGTCGCAGACCGTGCGGACCATGGTCGATTCGGTGTGCCCGTAGTGGTTCTGCACCCGCAGTCCGGGGCGGGCGGCACGGGCGCGCTCGACGATGGACCAGGGCAGCGCCTCGCCTGCGAACATCAGCAGCTTCCGGGGCATGACGGCGCCCACGTCGCCGTTGGCCGCCAGCAACTCGAAGTGGCTCGGGACGAGCTTGATGACGTCCATGGGGTTGTCGGCCAGATAGCCGGCGAGCGCCACGGGGTCCATGGCCGTCTCCCGTGCGACGAAGTGGACGGTGCCGCCGGTGACGAGAGCCGCGTGAAAGCAGGTATGGGCGAAGTCGGCCGCGATCGTGGACATCACGGCGAACGTGCCGCCGCGGACGTCGTCGCCCAGTCGTTGAAGGACACCGTCCAGGTAGTCGGTCACACTGGCGTGATCGACGGCGACTCCCTTGGGAGTGCCGGTGGATCCGGAGGTGAAGATGACGTGCAGCAGGTGACGGGGGTCTACCGGGACGTCCGGCCGGTGTCCGGGGCTGTCCTCGAGCACGGCCGGGTCGTCCAGGACGACGACGCGCCGGTCGCCTCCTTCAACCAGCCCGGTGAACTCCCTCACGGTCACGACCGTGCGCACGCCCGCGGTGTCCAGGATCGCGGCGATCCGGCTCGCGGGGTGTGTGGCGTCCAGCGGCAGATAGCCGGCACCGGCCTTGTGTACGCCGTGCAGGGCGGCCGGCAGGGCAACCGAGTGCTCCAGCAGGACTCCGACGGGCTCGTCGGGGCGGACACCGGCGGCGATCAGGGCATGGGCGACGCGGTTGGCCATGCGGTCGAGCTCGCCGTAGGAGAGCCTGCCGTCGGGTGCCACGACGGCGAGCGCGTCGGGGGTGCGGTCCGCCCACCGCTCGACGAGCGGGTGCAGGGTGTGCGGGGCTTCCTCACGTACCGGGCCGCGCAGCACCGACTCGGCGGAAGATGCCAACTCGGCCGCACCTATAGGGGAATCGAGATCGTCCAGCATCTGCGCCAGCATGCTCAGGTACCACGAGGCGATGCCCCGCACGGTCTCCTCGTCGAACAGGTCGCTCCGGTAGTTGAGGCTGCCGGTGAAGTCGACCGGGCTCTCTGCCAGTGTGAGGTGGAGATCGGATTTGGCGGCAGGTGCCGGTCTGCTCACCGCGGTCACCTCGAGCCCGGGGAAGCCCGGTCCCTCCTCCTCCAGCACGAGGAAGTTCAGCAGCGTCTGGACGATCGGGGCCGAGGTCGCGCTGCGGTCGGGCCGCAGCCGGGCAACCACCTGCTCGAACGGCACATCAGCGTGTGCGAACGCGTCCAGTGCCACCTCCCGCACCCGCGTGAGGAGTTCGGACCCGGTGGGGTTGCCGGAGAGGTCGGTACGCATGACGACGGTATTGACGAAGCAGCCCACCATGCCGTCGGTACCGGGGTGACGGCGGCCCGCCTCCACCACTCCCACCGGCACGTCGGTGGTGGCACACATGCGCGACAGCAGCGCCTGCCACGCCGCGAGGAACACCATGAACGGTGTGCAGCCGGTCCGCCCGGCCGCCGAACGAACCCGCTCGGCCAGGGGGCCGGTCACAGCCAAGGCGACCTCGCCGCCCGCGGATCCGGCGACTGCCGGCCGGGGCCGGTCGGACGGCAGATCCAGAAGGGGCGCGAGACCGGCCAGGTGCTCCTCCCACCAGTCCACGCCCTCGGGCTGGTCCGGAAGCCTGGCCAGCCATGCGGCGTGGTCCGTGTACTGGGCGGGAGGCGGTGGAATCTCGCCGAGCCCGAGTCTGGCCGAGTACAGCGCCGGGAGTTCGGCGCGGACCAACCCCAGGGACCATCCGTCGATCGCGACATGATGGAACGTCAGTGCCAGCACCGAATCGTCGGGGGTCCGGAACAGCGCCGCGCGCATGGGCGGCCGCTGCCTCAGGTCGAAGGGCCGGTCGCACTCCTGCGCAAGCGCCGCCTCCAGCTGCTCCGGTCGGACATCCCCGGTGGACACCGGCAGATCTGCGGCGCTGCCGACCACGGTGACGGGTTGCCCGTCCCGCTCCTCGATCCGGCTGCACAGCACCTCGTGGCGCTGCGCGAGGTCCCGGACCGCGCCGAGCAGGGCCGCTTCGTCCACGGCGCCGCGCAGTCGCAGCACGAGGCGGGCATGGAACGCGGAGCCGCTGTTGCCCAGTTCCTCCAGGAACCACAGCCTGGACTGCGCGGCCGAGAGCGGGACCGGTGCGGAGGGCTCGGACCGTCGTGGAATGGTGTCGGCGGGCCGGGCGAGTACTGCGGCCAGGCGCTGTTCCAGCAGCTCACGGGTACGTGTCTGTGCATCGGTTGCGGTCGGGTTCGGGGCCGTGCCGAGAATCTCAGTTCCCATTGTGGTCAGTCTCCATCGACGTGCGCGCTGTCGCAGGACGCCGAGGGGACGGACGGCACGTACGCGTGTCCGTGCGGCGCCACCTGTGCCACTGCGATCTTGTTTCTCCGGCTCGCGACTGACGTCCGGCGAGCGATTGGGTTGAACTGGTGTTGAGACAGGGCCCGTCTTCGGGCTCGGGCAGGCGGGTGCGGGTGCCGCGTCATGATCCGGCCACAGGGGCGGGTCGCATCCCGATCCGCAGCCGGCCGATGGCTTCCTCTGCCCGGCGTACGGCCTCCGCCGGCGTCGCCGCGCAGCTGATGGTGTATCCGACGCGGTCCAGTGAGTGGTGCGGTTCGCGGGTGCGCGCGCCGGGCTCCACCAGAAATCTGCACACCATCACGCCTGGTACCGCGTAGGCCGCTGCCAGTCCGTCGAGGCTCGCCACCACACCGGCCGGAGCCCCCAGGAAGCGGACGGCCGCGGCCTGTCGGGCGCGCCGCGGCAGTGGACGTGCCAGTGGTTCTCCCCTGAGCAGGGTCCAGAAGGCGCGTACCAGCTCCGTGTCGTACGCCCACTCGATCAGTTCCGCGATCTCGTCGCCCGGAGGGCGTCCCGCGCACTCGACCAGATAGGGCGTGCCGGCCTCCACGATCCACTCGCAGTGCACCATGCCCGTGCCGAAGCCGACCGCGCGCACGACCCGTTCCGTCTGCTCCCGCAGGAGCGTGTCGAGTCCGGCGGAGATGTCGGCGGGGACCAGGTGCCCCCGCTCGACCGGCCGAGGTCCGGGGTAGAGGTCCTTTTCGGTCACGTTGCCGAACAGGGTGCGGCCCGCCGAGACCAGCATCTCCACGCTGTACTCACGGCCACGGACGTACCGTTCCACCAGCATCCGCACCGGGACCTGCCTGTCCGGCATCCAGACGCTCCCGGACAGGGCGGCACACTCGGCGGCACACTCGGCCCAGGCTTCATCCACCTCGTCCGCGGAGCGGAGCACGCGGATGCCCACGGCCCCCTGCCGGTCAGCGGGTTTGAGGACCACCGGACCGGGGTGAGCCCTCATGAACGCTTCCGCCTGCTCCGGATTCTCCACCGCCTGCGACTCGGGGTTCGGGATGCCGGCTGCCCGGGTGACTCCGCGCAGCAACGACTTGTCGTGCAGTACCTCTGCGGCGCAGAGCCCGGCGCCGGGAAGTCCGTAGCACTCCGCGAGGCGCGCGGCGAACAGGGTGGCGTCCTCCACCATCGGCGCGATCGCGGTCGGTGCGAGATCGGGGTGGGCTCTGTGGAACGCGTCTGCGGCGCCCGCCAGTTGGTACTCGCACTCGACCAGCTCGCCGATCACCTCCGCGCCCCGCAGCTCGGAGCGCAGTCCGCGCTTGCGGATGACGTCGGGCTCCTCGATCACGATCACCGAGGCGTCGGGCTGGAAGGCGCCGATGGCGGCCACCGAGGTCCAGGTGAACCCGACCATGATCACGGGATGCGCCGTCATGTCCTTTTCCTGCTCTGTCGTTTCTGGTCCTCGGTGCGCCGGCATCCGGTCATGCCGGGTCATCGCTCTGCTCGGCGGCGAGGTCGTCCAGCATCTGCCGCTCCACGTCGTCGGCGAAGTCCGCGAGCACCGGACGGTCGAAGACGGCCCGGACAGGTATCCGCCGGCCGAGCGCCTCGCGCAGCCGGCCCACCATCCGGGTGGCAGCCAGTGAGGTGCCGCCCAAAGCGAAGAAGTCTGCCCGCGGTCCGGCCTCGTCCTTGTGCAGCACCTCGGCCCAGACCTTCGCCACGACCTGCCGCATCAGCGACATGGGCGCCCCGGCCGCCGTCTCGACCGCTCCGGGCTCGGGCAGTGCGGCGCGGTCCACCTTGCCGTTCGGCGTGGTGGGGAAGACGTCCATCACGACCCAGCGGCGCGGGACCATGTAGTCGGGCAGCCGCTCCGCGAGATGGCTCTCGAACGCCGTGTGCCGGGGCGTCGTGGACACGACGTAGCCCACCAGGTGCCGTTCGCCGGCCGGGCCGGCGACTGCGACGACCGCGTCGGCGACGTCAGGGTGTTCGCGGAGCACCGACTCGATCTCACCGGGTTCGACGCGATGGCCCCGGACCTTCACCTGGAGGTCGGTCCTGCCCAGGTACTCCAGCGACCGTCCTCGCCACCGGACGAGGTCGCCCGTGCGATAGCACCGCTCGCCGTCGGGTCCGTTGACGAAGCGTTCGGCGGTCAGCGCGGCCCGGTCCACGTATCCGGTGGCCACTCCCGCACCCGCGATCCACAGTTCGCCGGTGCTCCCCGGCAGCGCGGGTCCGCCCCACCGGTCGACCACGTGTATCCGGGTGCCGGCGATCGGGCCGCCGATGGGCACGGCGCGGTCGGCGACCGGCCTGTCCACGCGGCCGATCATCGAGTAGATCGTGGTCTCGGTGGGTCCGTAGGCGTTCCACAGCTCCCCGATGCGCGACGCGAGGCCGCGGGCCAGCGCCGGGTCGAGGAGTTCACCGATGCTGATCACCCGCATCCCGGGCCGGTCCGGCCAGTCCGCGGCCTGCAGCAGGCGCAGCGCGGTCGGAGTCGCCGTCACCACCGTCACGCCGGTGCGCTCCATCCACTCGGCCAGTGCGTGGCCGTCCGTGGTGGTGTGCCGGTCCGCGAGCGCCAGTCGCGCGCCGCGGGCGAGAGTCACCCACAGCTCGTAACCGAACACGTCGAAGGTGAACGGCACCACACCGAGGGTGACGTCGTCCTGTGCCATCCCGGGGCTCGCCGACAGCGCGGCGACGAAGGCGGCCAGGTTCGCGTGGGTCACCCGCACCCCCTTCGGCCGCCCGGTCGAGCCGGAGGTGAACAGGACGTATGCCATCTGCTGCGGTTGGGGATCCGGCAGGTCGGCGGCAGGGGTGTGCTCAGCGGCCTCCTCCACGTCGAGCACGGTCACCCCCGGCAGGGCGTGGCGGGCCGTGGCGAGAGCCGTGCCGCCGGACAGGACCACGCGCACCCCCGCGTCCGAAGCGAGCCGGGTCAGGCGGACGGACGGGTGATCGGGATCCAGCGGGACGTAGGCCGCCCCGGCCCGCAGCACGGCGAGCAGCGCTCCCGGCAGCCGTCGCCCACGCGGGAGGCAGACGCCGACCGGTTCACCGGGCCTGAGCCCTCGCGCGGCGAGGGCGGCCGCGACCCGGCCTGACCACTCGTCCAGTTCGGCGTAGCTCACCGCGCCGTCGGCGGTGAGCACGGCGACCGCGTCCGGTCGGCGACGTGCCTGTTCCAGGGCGGCGGCGACCACCGTCGCCGGCCGGCCCGTGGGCAGATCCTCGCCCGTGGCGGCCGAGCGCAGCTCCGCGCGCTCACCGGCGGAGAGCGGGTCGATCCCGAGGATCGGCCGGTCCGGCTCGCCGAGCGCGGCGTCGAGCAGTGCGACGAACCAGCGAGCCCAGCGTCGCGCGGTGGCCTGGTCGAACAGGCCGGCCCGGTAGGTCAGTGTGCCGGTGAACCCGGTGCCGTCGTCCACCAGGGCGAGCGACAGGTCGACCTGCGCCGCCGTCCGCGGTGTGTCGATCCGCGCAGCGGTCAGGTCGGCGAACGAGTCCGTGGTGCCCGGCAGTCCGATGACGTTGAGCATCGCCTGGAACAGCGGCGTGGAGTCCGGGTCGCGTTCCGGACGCAACTGCCGCACGACCTCCTCGAACGGCGTCTCGGCGCGATCGAGGGCGTCCAGCACATGAGTCCGGGTGCGGAGCAGTGCCTCCCTCACCGTGGGATCTCCGGACAGGTCGCCGCGCAGTACCAGGGTGTTCGCGAAGCAGCCAACCATGCGCTCGGTGCCAGGATGCGTACGCCCGGACACCGGCACACCGACCGGCACGTCCTCGGTGTCCGCGAGCCGGGCCAGCAGCACGTGCCAGGCGGTGAGCAGCACCATGAACGGCGTGCAGTCCAGGTCGGCCGCGACCTCGCGCAGCCGTGCGGTCAGGCCGGCGGGAAGAACGAGGGGTTCGGCCGCCGCCGCCCAGCCGGTCGCCGGGCCGCGCGGGCGGTCCACCGGGAGCATGAGCGGCGTCAGGCCGTCCAGGCGCGCCACCCACCAGTCGAGGTGCTCGTCCGCAGCGCCGTGACGGTGACGGGCACGATGCCACTCGGCCACATCGGCGTACTGGAGGTCGAGGGGCTGCGGAACCGGGCCGCCGTTGTCCCGGTGGGCCTGGTACAGCGCCGACAGGTCGTCCAGGATCGTCGTCCAGGACCACGCGTCGACAGCTATGTGATGGATCGTCAGAACAAGGACGTGCTCGGCCGCGGAGGTCCGCAGCACCAGTGCTCGAAAAGGCGGTTCACGGTCCAGGGAGAACGGTCGCGTGGTCTCTGCCCGCACCGCGGCGCCGACGCCGTCGGCCTCGGCTTCCACCACGGACACGGGAATGGTGTCGGCAGCCACCGTTACGGCCAACGGCCCCGCCTCGTTCTCGGTCACGACCATGCGCAGCACCTCGTGGCGTGCGCCGAGACCACGCAGGGAGGTACGAAGGGCCACCACGTCGAGCGGCCCGTTCAACCGCAGTGCCACGCTGGTGTGGTAGGCGTCGCTGTCCGGGCGCAGCCGCCACAGGAACCACAACCGCTCCTGGGCCGGCGACAACCGGACCGGGGCTGCGGGATCCGCGCGCCGGGGCAGGGGCCCTGACGCGGCCGCTCCCTCCGTACGACGTTCCAGCTCGGCGGCCAGGTCACGCAGCACCGGCCGTTCGAAGACCACGCGGACCGGCAGCCTGCAGCCGGTGGCCTCGGTCAGCATGCCCACCATGCGGGTCGCTGCGAAGGAGTGGCCGCCCAGCGCGAAGAAGTCATCGGTCGCGCCGACCCGGGGCAGGCCGAGCAGTGCCGTCCACACCCGGGCCACCGCCTCCTCGGCGGGTGTGCCCGGCACGACGGCGGCGGCCTCGGGCCGTGCGGGTCTCGGCGCCCGCCGCAGGGCCGCCCGGTCGGGTTTTCCGTTGGAGGTGAGCGGGATGCGGTCCAGGACGACCACGTCGGCCGGCACCATGTGTTCGGCCAGCGTCTCCCGCAGCCGGGCGCGGATCCCGTCCGGCTGCGCCGTGTGTCCGGCAGCGGGCACGATCCAGCACGCCAGCCGCCGCTCGTCCGCCTCGCCCTCGGGCAGCACGACGACGTCGGCCACCTCGGGCAGCGCCCGCAGCGCGGCGGTCACTTCGCCGGGCTCGACGCGGTGGCCGCGCACCTTGATCTGGTCGTCGGTCCGGCCGAGGAACTGCACCACATCGTCGTCGCGCAGCCGGACCATGTCGCCGGTGCGGTACCAGCGGCCGCCGTCCGGGTCGTCGACGAACCGCTCGGCGGTGAGGTCCGGGCGGCCCGCGTAACCGCGGGCCACACCCGGACCACCGAGGAGGAGTTCGCCGGGGACACCGGCGGGCTGGGGGCGGCCCGCACGGTCCACCACCCGGCCGGTCACGCCCGGCAGTGGCCGGCCCAGCGGCACCAGGCCGGTTCGCGCCCGGGCGGGGACCTCGTCCACGTCGCAGATCAGCGACATCATCGTGGCCTCGGTGGGCCCGTAGTGGGTGTGCACGAGCAGGTCGGGCCGCAGCCGCCGTACCTCCTCGACCAACGACCACGGGCAGGCCTCCCCGCCGAGGATCAGCAGCCTGCCGGGCAGGACGTCGGCCAAGTCACCGTGCCGGGCGAGCATGGCGAGGTGGCTAGGCACGAGTTTGACGACGTCCACCCGGTGCCGCACGAGGTATGCGGCGAAGGCGTGGGGATCGGTCGTTGTCTCCCGGTCCGGCAGGTGGAGAGTGCCGCCGGTGAGCAAGGCCCCGTACAGGCAGGCGAGGCCCAGGTCGGCCGCGACCGTGGACACCGTCGCGAAGGACCCGCCCGCGACCTGGGGCATCCGGCCGATGAGTCCGGCCAGGCGGTGGGCCAGGTTGCCGTGCCGCACCGCGACGCCCTTGGGCGCTCCGGTCGAGCCGGAGGTGAAGATCACGTGGGCCAGGTGGTCCGGGCCGACCGGCACGGCCGGCCGGCTGTCGGGGCCGCCGCCATGGGCGACCGCCGGATCGACGGCGTCGGCGAGTCCACGGATGCGGTCCGCCGGTTCGCCCGCCGTCACCACCAGCCGCGCACCCGAGGAGCGGAGCATGGCGCGGACGCGGGAGGCGGGGTGGGCGGCGTCCATCGGCAGGTACGCGCCGCCCGACTTGAGGATGCCGAGCACCGCCGTGGCGAAGTCGATCCCCGGATCCAGCAGGATGCCGACCGTGTCGTCAGGGCCCACGCCCAGCGCGATCAGCCGGTTGGCCAACCGGTTGGCACGCAACTCCAGCTCACGGTAGGTGAGGTGGCCGTCTCCACCCACCACGGCCGTGACGTCCGGGAGTTCGTCCGCCCATCGTTCGATCAGCGCGTGCACGGGCACTGCGGACGGTCCCGCGACGGGGCCCGCGAGCGCGGGGCCCGCCGTCGGCTCCAGCGGTATGGCGCCGACCGGCCGTCCCGGATCGGTGACCATCCCGTCCAGCAGTGCGATGAACCACCGCACCATGTTCTCGGCGGTTCCCGGATCGAACAGGTCGCTCCGGTATTCCAGACGGCCATTCATTCCGGAGCCGGGCCCGCCGTCGGCCAGCTCCATGCTCAGGTCGAACTTGGCGGTGCGCGGCGGCACCAGCCGCCACTCGGCCCGTACGCCGGGCAGGGCGAGTGGCTCCAGCTCGTCGTACACGTTGAGCATCACCTGGAACACCGGTGTCGCCGACAGGGTCCGCTCCGGGCTGAGCCGTTCCACGACGCGCTCGAACGGCACTCGGGAGTGGCGGAACGCGTCCAGTGCCCCGGCGCGCACGCGGGCGATCAGATCACGTCCGGACGGCTCGCCGGAGAGGTCGGCGCGCACCACGACCGTGTCCAGGAAGCAGCCGACGGCGGTCTCGCTCGCCGCGGAGTGCCGTCCCGCGTGCGGGACGCCCACCGCGATGTCACCGGTGTCCGCGAGGCGCCCGAGGAGGCCCTGCCAGGCGGCCATGAGCACCATGAACGGGGAGGCCCCCGACTCGGCGGCGACCGCACGCACCCGGGCCGCCGTCGTACGCGGCACCGTGACCCGCGCGGCCGCGCCGGGCCACGCCGAAGCCAGCGTACGGGGCCGGTCGGTGGGGAGGCCGAGCACCGGGGGGAGGCCGGCCAGATGCCCGGCCCACCAGTCGAGCCCGGCCGGGTCCTCCGCCTCCTCCATCACCACATCCGCGTACTGCGACGCCGGGGCCAGGGGTTCGCCGTCACCGCAGCGGGCGACGTAGAGGGCGGCCAGGTCCGCGAGGAGGATTCGATGCGACCATCCGTCGGTGGCGATGTGATGCAGCGTCATGGCCAGCGTCCAGCCGTGGGGCGTCCGGAACACCACGGCCCGCATGGGCGGCTCGGCGGTGAGCCGGAACGGGCGGCCGGTCTCCTCGGCCAGCGCCGCGTCCAGGTCCTCCTCTCCCAAGTCCTGCACGGACAACGGCACCTCGGCAGCCGGGCGGGTGCGCACGACCGGCCGGAGTCCGTCCGGATCGACGACGCCACGCAGTACCCGGTGCCGCTCCGCCAGGTCCCGGAGAGCGGCGAGCAGGGCATTCTCGTCCAGCGCGCCGGAGAGTCGCAGCACCACGGGCACGTTGTACGCCGGGCTGTCCGGCTCCAGTTGCGCGAGGAACCACAGCCGGCGCTGCACGGCCGACAGCGGGACCGGGGTATCCGGGCTGGAGGTCCTGGGCTGGACGGTTCCCAGGCCAACGGCCTCACGACCGGCCGCGAATCGCGCGTTCAACTGATCGCGCAGGCCGTCGCCTGTGTTGCTCATGTTCCTTCTTCGAGGTCGTTCGGCCGGCTCGCCGAGTGGGCTTCGGTCTGAGGCGCACGCGCGCCTCCGCCGGCCCTTTCCGAGGGGGCGGCCTCGCCCGAGGCCGGGCGGGAGCAGTGATGGTGATGGTGATGGAGGTGATCTTGTGGTGGCCTCGATCCCGCTGCGGTGTCCCGCTCCTGGCGATCGGGGACGAACCACTGTGGGATGCCGGAGGATCAACTGTTCTTACGCACGATCCTTCGGCGTAAGAGCCCACCGGTGCTGGTGATGGCGTGTTCCTCTCAACCGCGCGTGGCGCGAGCGGTGTTCCGGTCCTCGCGACCGTCCGGTGACCACCATGGATCGCTCCGGGATCGGTTGCCCCGGTGATTAACGGACTCATGACGGTTATCGCCCGCATCTTGACGCTTTCCGCGCGCCTTGCCCCCGTACGATCGGGTCCGGCGGATCAGCTCCCCTTGCTGCGCCCGGAGAATCCTGCCCGCAGCCCCGACAGCAGCCTTCACCCCGCCCCGCCCCGGCCTGATACAGCCCGAAGTCTTGTGCGCCACCGGCCGATCGGGCGAAGAACGATTCCGTCGGCCGGTTCCATGGCCGTACCGGGACACGTCGAAGTCGGCACGTACGTCTGCGCGCTGTGAGCACCCATTCAAGAAAGCTGAGAGACGACCCTGATGATGAGCCTCGAGCCGGTGGAAGAGCTGGTCTCCGCCACTGATTCCCGATACGTCTGGACCTACCCCGTCGACCAGCCGGTCTCGGAGCCGCAGACCAAGAAGCTCCAGACCGTCTGGTACGTGGGGCTCCCTCTCACCTCCGCTCACCGCGGTAGCCACTCGGGCGGTGGAGCGCTGATCGACGAAGCCGGGGACCAGTCCCGTTACGCCAACGAGGGCACGGTCTACCCGCATTCGTCACTGGTCGAGATGATCACCTATCAGGACAAGTGTTTCCCCCATCTGGACTGGCATTACCTGGACATGAGCCATCTCGACTGGGAGGACGTACGCGGGAGGATCCAGTCGGATCCTCCCGATGTGGCAGCCTTCACCGTCTACTCCTCGACCGCTATGTGGGCCTACATCGTCGCCGCCGAGATAAAGCGGGTGAACCCCGACGCCGTCATCGTCTTCGGAAACGATCACCCGGGGATCCTGCACCGCGAGGTCCTCTCGGGCACCTACGGCTCGGAGATCGTGGACTTCGTCTGCACGGGGAACAACGGCCCCTTCACCATGATGGGACTGCTGTCGTGGCTCGAGGGGCGAGTGGACCTGTCACGGATTCCGTCCCTCGCGTACCGCGCGGGCGCCGGTGAGATCCACAACCAGGCGGCGCCCACGTACCCGCTGTCGGGGCGCATGCTCCCCGACTACCGGCTCATAGAGGACAAGCTGAAAGCTCACTACGACGACGCGTTCAGCGTCTGGTACGCGTCGCACTACGACTTGAAGCGCATGGTCACCCTTCCGCTCGACGGCGGCTGCAACTGGGGACGGCGCCCCACCCGCCGGTGCCTGCACTGCTCCATCCAGGGGCTGACTCCCAAGACGTCCGAAGTCAACGCGGCTGTCAACACGCTTGAGATACTGGTCGGCCAGCTCAAGTCGAACGTCTACGCGGCCGGCGACTCCACCCTCGGCATGTCCAAGGCCCAATGGGGCGGGAACATCTCGTTCCTCGACGATCTCGCCGAGGCGTGCGCCGGGTCAGAGATCCTGCGGGGCCAGCGATTCATGCTCGCCTACGGCCTGGTCTACGAGTTCCTTCAGTCGGCAGAGCTCTGCAAGGGCTTCGTGAAGACCTGGAACGTCGGAATCGAAGCCTTCGACCCCAAGCTTCTCAAGGGAAATTCCAAAGGCATCAACAAGGGACCCGACAGGGTCTTCGAGGCGCTCGAACTGGCGCAGAGTCTTGACTACAAGATGTATCTGTCAGGGATTCTCGGGCTTCCGGGAACCACCTTGCGGCAGCTCAAGGAGGAGGTGAACAACTGGCTCTCCATGGCAGAGACCTTCTCGGGATCCATCACCACCATCTCGGTCGCCGCGCCCGCGATCATTCCAGGCTCCCGAATGTACCGAGACGCCTTCAACCAGCACGCGGCCGTGAGGGAATGGCACGGCGAGTTGCTTCCCATCAGAAAACTCTCCGAACTCTACATCCGTGAGAACACCGAAGTGGAGCTTGCGGATGTCGAGGCAGCGCTCACCGATCTCGGGCGGGGGGTCATCGCTCTGGACAACAGCGGCGCCAACATCAAGTTCGGCGGTTACATGCTGGGAGGCGTGGACCACGAGGAGTCGTACGAGCGCCGTCAGCTGCAGGAGATCTTCACCCAGCTCCGCTGACACGGTCACCACCCCGTCCACCGCCGAGACGGCCCGCCGGTACTGCCGGCGGGCCGTCTCCTGCTGTCGGCGCCCAGGGCGGTCCGCCCGGAATTCAGCGTTGCGAACGGCGGCTCTCGGGTGCCGGCTCCTGAGCTTGGCCGGTCAGGTCGTCGATCAGCAGCGCCTCAAGAGCTGCCGCGAAATCGGTGAGGACGGGGCGGTCGAACAGGAGCTGCACCGCTACCGGGATGCGCAGGGTCTCCCGCAGCCGGCCGACGACGCGGGTGGCGGCGAGCGACTGGCCGCCCAGCGCGAAGAAGTCGTCGTCCGACCAGATGGGGGAGACTCCCAGCACCGCCGCCCAGACGTCTGCGACGAACAGTTCGGCCTCTGTGCCGGGTGGCACCCGTGAACGCCCGGAGTCCTCCGACGGCGGCAGAAGTGCCGCGCGGTCGACCTTGCCGCTGGGCAGGGCAGGCAGCGCTGCGAGTCTCACCCACCGGTTGGGAACCATGTGCTCGGGCAGTCGCAGGCGAAGCCGTGCCTGGACGGCCACGGCGTCGACGCTGTCGGGCACCAGATAGCCGACCAGATGCGTGTCGCCGCCAGTGCCGGACACCGTCACCGCGGCGTCGGCCAGCTGCGCGTCGGCACGCAGTGCCGCCTCCACCTCACCCGGCTCGATACGGAATCCGCGCACCTTTACCTGGTCGTCACGGCGGCCGCGGTACTCCAACGTCCCGTCACGCCGCCAGCGGGCCTTGTCGCCTGTGCGGTAGCAGCGCTCACCCGGCTCGAAGGGATCGGCCATGAACGCCCTCGAGGAGAGGTTGCGGTAACCGCGTGCCACACCGCTGCCCGACACCCACAGTTCACCGGTCACTCCCGGTGGTACCAGCCGGCCGAGCGGATCCACCACGTAGCAGCGGGCGCCTGCAACCGGGCGGCCGATCGGGACGGTGTCGCCGTCCGTCGCGGTCACGCGGTGGACGGTGGCGGTGACGGTCGTCTCGGTCGGCCCGTAGGAGTTCCACAGCTGGCCGACCCTGCTGAGCAGTTCCCGGGCGAGCTGCGGGTCCAGCACCTCGCCGCCGGTGACGACCGGCATCCGCGGGTCACCCGGCCAGTCCGCGGCGAGCAGCATGCGCATCGTCGTCGGAGTCAGGTGCACCATGGTGACCTCGCCGGCCGTGATCCGCTCGGCCAGGGCGAATCCGTCCGTCGCGCAGGCCCGCTCGACGATGTCGCAGCGGCCCCCGACCGCCAGCGGTGCCCAGATCTCCTCGGCCGAGACGTCGAAGGACAGCGGAGCCACCGCGGCCATCGAGTCGGCCGGGCCTATGCCGGGCGCGAGACGGAACCCTTCCACGAACGAGGCCAGGTTGGCGTGGGTCACTTCCACACCCTTGGGCCGGCCGCTCGACCCCGAGGTGTACAGGACGTAGGCGAGTTCTCCGGGACGGGCCTCGGGCAGGTCGCGGTTGGTGGCGCGCGCGAACAACTCGTCGGCGTCCAGTGGCATGGGCAGCCCGGGCGGGATCGGTCCCCGTGCCAGGACTGCCCGTGCGCCCCCGTCCACGGCAAGCCGCTCCAGTCGCTCCACCGGGTAGTCGGGGTCCAACGGCAGATAGGCCGCTCCGGCCCGCCACACCGCCAACAGGACCGCGGGAAGCAGATGGTCGCGGGGCACGCTCACTCCGACGACGTCACCGGGGCGAACTCCGGCGTCGAGTAGCCCTGCGGCCACCCGCCCGGACCAGGTCACGAGTTCGGCGTAGGTGAGGGAGCCCGCGGACCCGGATACAGCGACCGTCTCCGGCCGGGCCTCCGCCGCGGCCAGCACGGCGTCCACCACGGTCGCCGGCCCGGACTCCGGCAGCGCGGGTCCCGCCGCGAATGCCAGCACGGTGTCACGCTCCTGCCGGCTGACCAGCTCGACGCCGGACAGCGGAAGGTCGGGCTCCGCCAGCCCGGTCCGCAGAGTCCTCAGCATCCGCTCGGCGAAGGCCTCGGCGTCCTGCCGTGCGAAGCGTGCGGTGGCGTACTCGACTTGGAGCTCGAAGCCGGTGACCGTCCTCGATATGAAAACCGACAACTCGTTCGCCGCGGCGCCGCTGCCCCGGTCCGACCGCAGCTCCAGCCGAAACGGTCCGCCGGACAGCGACGCCGGTTCGTCGAGCGGCAGCATGGTGATGACGACCGGCGTGCGCGACGCGCCGGCCACCCGGTGGGGCGGCAGGTGTTCGAGCAGCTCACGTGCGGGAAGCTCCTGGTGGGCGAGTGCGCCGACGATCGTCGTGGCGCACTGCCGCATCAGGTCCCTGAAGGTCAGGTCGCCGCTCATGCGCAGCCGCAGCGGCAGGGTGTCCACCAGCGGGCCGATTACGCGCTCGGTCCCGGAGCGGTGACGGCGGGCGGCGGCCGCGCCGATGACGACGTCGTCGTGTCCACCGAGGCCACCCGTCACCAGCCCCAGCGCGACCAGGTATCCGGCGAACGGGGTCGTCCCGGTCTCGGCCGCGAACCGACCCAACCTTGCCACCAGGGGTTGTTCCAGCGTGAAGGTCACCCGTTCCGTCTCCCAGCCCGGTGCCTCCTGGCGGCCAGGCAGTTCGTCGGGGATGACGGCGCCCTCCAACGCGGTCTGCCAGAAGGAGTTCAATCGGTCGCGGCGCGACGACTCGGCATCGAGCCCCTGTTCGTGCAGCGCTATGTCGCCCATCTGCACCGGAAGTTCGTCCACCGGTTCGTCGGCGAGCTCCGCAGCGAGTTCACGCATGAAGACGGCGACGGAGGCGCCGTCGAACGCCACATGGTCCACAGCCACGACGAGTTCACCCGCATCGTCGGCCGTACGGGCGAGCGCGGCCCGAATGAGTGGGCTCTCGTCGCCCAGGTCGAAGGTGTACGTCGCGGTGTCCTGGTGCAGCGCCTCCAGCCGACGCCGCTGTTCGTCGGCCGGCAGAGCGCGCAGGTCGACCTCGCTGACCGGGACGGCCACCGGCGGACCGACGACGAGGTAGGGCTCGGAGTCGGACCGGATGCTGCTGCGCAGCACCTCGTGTCGTCTCACGATCGCGTCCAGCGCCTCTCGCACTGCCGGCCCGCTCACGGGGCCGCGCAGGCCGACACGCATCGTCAGAGTGGTGACAGGAACGTTCGGGGCGAGCTGGCGCAGCAGCCAGAACTCCCGCTGCATGGCGGTGAGCGGGTAGCGCGCCAGTCCCGGCGAGCGCCGCAGGGGCGGTTCGGCGGCCAGGGTGCCGAGTACCCGCGACAGCGACGCGGTGGTGGGATGGTTCAGGAACGTCGCGAGCGGCACCGGAGTCCCGCGGCGTCTTCCGAGTTCACTGACCACACGGGCCGCGGCCAGGGAGTGTCCGCCGAGATCGGCGAATCGGTCGTCGACACCGACCCGGTCCATGCCGAGGACCTCGGCGATGACCTCCGCCACGAGCCGCTCGGTGTCGTCGCGCGGCGCCGTGTAGGGCGCGTCCGGCCTACGGCCAGTCGTGATGGCGGGCAGCGCGGCGCGGTCGACTTTGCCGGTGGGGTGGACGGGGATGCGGGCAAGCACCGCGATGCGCCACGGCACCGCGTGCTGCGGCAGCCGGGCGGTCAGCCAGGCACGCAGCTCCGCCTCGGTCGCCGCGTCCGACTCGGCGTACCCGACGAGCCGGTCGCCGGCGGCCAGAACGACGGCGTGCCGGACGGCGGGGTGGCCGGCGAGCGCGGCCTCGACCTCACCCGGCTCCAGCCGGACGCCGCCCACCTTCACCTGCTCGTCGGCGCGACCGGCGAAGTGGTAGGTGTCTCCCAGGCGGCGTACCAGGTCGCCCGTGCGGTAGCCGTACGGGCCGAAGCGGTCGGCGGTCAGTTCCGGTCGGTCGAGGTAGCCGCGGGAGACGCCCGGCCCTGCAATCCAGAGCTCGCCGGTCTCGCTCTCCGGCAGGACGCCGCCGTCCGGGGACCGGACCGACAGTTCCGCTCCGGCGATCGGCTGTCCGATCGGTGGAGTGCCGGTGCCGTGCCGGTCCACCTCGGCCATGGTGCAGCACACGGTGCACTCGGTGGGGCCGTAGAAATTGAGCACCCGACGGACCTGGGGGTGGGCGTAGACACGGTCGCACAGGGCACGGGTGACCGGCTCGCCACCCGTGATCACGGTTCGCACATTCGGCGGCAGTCCGGCAGGCATCAGCGCCGACAGGGCGGACGCGGCAGCGACCAGTACGGCAGCTTCGGACCGGGCTGGGAGCGTCGGTACGGCGAAGAGGTTCTCCGCGAGAATCACGGTGCCGCCCGCCACCAGCGGCGCGAAGATCTCCACGGTCGAGGGGTCGAAGCAAACCGACGTCGTCGCCAGCATGCCGCGCAGTTCGTCGGCGGAGAGGTAGGCCGCGAACCAGCGGATCAGGTTGTGGAGGTTGCGATGCTCGACGACCACGCCTTTCGGCGTCCCGGTGGAGCCGGAGGTGTACATGACGTACGCGGGACCGTGCGGATCGGATTGCGGGCCGAGGCTGTCCGCGGGCTGCGTGTCCTCGACAGACAGGGACGTGGCGGTGGCCGGCACCACGTGCTCTGTGCCCGCCGAGGTGAGGACCGCCGAGAGCGAGGCGTCCGCAGCGATGAACCTGATGCGCTCTTCGGGGTACGCCGGATCCAGTGGCACATAGGCGGCACCCGCCTTCATCACCCCCAACAGGGCGGGCACCAGCCACACATCACGTCGGACGCACAAGCCGACACGATCGCCGCTGCGCACTCCCGAGGCATGCAGTCGCCGCGCGATGCCGTTCGCCAGCCTGTCGATTTCCGCGTAGCTGGTCCTGGCCTCACCGACCACCACCGCGGTGAGGTCCGGATTTCTCCGGGCCTGCTGCTCGAATTCCTCGTGCACACATGACGCTGTCGCGTAAAATTCAGTTCTCATTGAACTCTCTGCCTACCGTGCGCAATGCACAGGGGAAGCCACTTCGGCCGCTGATTCATTCGCCGCGTACCGTTCAAGCCGTCGGCCTATCGCGCGTTCTCCGTTGCTTTCATCGCCTCACAGCGGGCGGCGAAAGCAACGGAGGCCGACGGTGCGACCGCACGAGAGACCCACAACCACCAGGCGTTCCCCGCGCGAAGGGCACTCGGGTTCCCAGGAAATCGAACACTAACATCGGAAAGTGCCCGTCGACGGGCGTGGCAATCAAAGCGACGTCAAGGCACCGTATGGACCGCGTAAGTGCCATCGGCCTGCCGGACATACCCGCGCCATTGCCGGCAGTGCAGGAATGAACCACAGCACTGCGTGATACGTCAGGGCAGCCCGTCCGGTCATTCAATCCACCTCTCGGCACACGCGGAAGGCGTTCAGCGCTCCGAGCCACGACCCGGCGCTCGACTGCCCGCGGCAGGCGTGGTGCGGTCGCGAGGACCGGCGCCTACGGTCCGTTGGCGCATCACGGACGACCTGACGCGACGGCTCTTCACGGCTCGGGGACCGGCTCCGCCCGGGGCACGATCACGTACCCGTCCGTATGCGGAAGGCAACGTGCCGTAGTCGGTGGCGGTGGAGGCGTCAGATCGGCGTCAAAGGGCTCCCGATTTCCGTATGGACCACGTCAAGGTGGCTCTCCGCCGGGCTCAGGACGAGGTTTGCTCCTTTTGGCCGCACGGCCGATTCCATTCCTCACTTCAATCAGGAGCTCACGATGGCCGACCTGGCCTTCGTCGTCACCACGGTCGCGGTCTTCGCGCTGGTGGCTCTCATCGCCCGGGGGGTGACCAAGCTGTGACCGCCGAGAACATCGTCGGCCTCGTCGTGGCCGTCTCCCTGCTGGGCTATCTCGTGCTCGCACTCCTCTATCCGGAGAGGTTCTGAGCGTCGACATGAGTCCCCAGACCGCTGGTGTGCTCCAGCTGCTCGCCCTGATCGCCGCCCTCGGCCTTGCCTACCGCCCACTGGGCGACTACATGGCCAGGGTCTACTCCTCCGAAAAGCACTACAGAGCGGAGAAGTGGATATACAAGGCGATAGGTGCCAACCCGGCCGCCGAGATGAGGTGGCCCGCCTACCTACGGGGCGTGCTCGCCTTCTCTGCGGTGAGTGTTCTCTTCCTGTACCTCTTGCAGCGGGTACAGGGCTCACTGCCCGGCTCGCTCGGCTTCTCCTCCATCGACGCGGACCAGGCGTTCAACACGGCCGCCTCCTTCGTCTCCAACACCAACTGGCAGTCGTACTCCGGCGAGCAGGCCATGGGCCACGTCGTGCAGACCGGCGGCCTCGCGGTGCAGAACTTCCTCTCCGCCGCGGTCGGCATGGCCGTCGCGGTGGCGCTCGTGCGGGGCTTCGCAAGGGCGCGTACCGGTGAGCTGGGCAACTTCTGGGCCGACCTGGTGCGCGGCACCATCCGCATCCTGGTGCCGATCTCAGTGATCGGTGCGCTCGTCCTGGTCGCCTGCGGCGCCATCCAGAACTTCTCCGGAATCCATGAAGTCGGACAGTTCATGGGCGGCAAGCAGGAGTGGAACGGCGGCGCGGTCGCCTCCCAGGAGGCGATCAAGGAGCTGGGCACCAACGGCGGCGGTTACTTCAACGCCAACGCCGCCCACCCCTTCGAGAATCCCAATCCGCTCTCCAACCTGTTCGAGATCTTCCTCCTCCTGGTGATCCCGTTCGCGTTGACCCGCACCTTCGGCCGCATGGTCGGCTCGCTCAGGCAGGGCTACGCGATCCTCGGCGCGATGGCCACCATCTGGCTCGGCTTCACCGCGCTGATGATGTGGACCGAGTTCGCCCACCACGGACCCGCGTTCGAGATCGCGGGCGGGGCTATGGAGGGCAAGGAGAGCCGCTTCGGGATCGCCGGCTCGTCCATCTTCGCGGTTGCCACCACACTGACCTCGACCGGTGCGGTCAACTCCTTCCACTCCTCCTACACCGGCTTCGGCGGTGGCATCACCTTGCTGGGCATGCAGCTGGGCGAGATCGCACCCGGCGGTGTGGGATCCGGCCTGTACGGCATGCTGATCATGGCGATCATCGCGGTGTTCATCGCAGGGCTCATGGTCGGGCGCACCCCGGAGTACCTGGGCAAGAAGATCGGCACCCGCCAGATCAAGCTCGCCGCGTGCTACATCCTCATCACCCCGGCACTCGTGCTCGCCTTCACCGCCGTGGCGATCGCGCTGCCCACCCCGGGCAACTCGATGACCAACAGCGGGGCACACGGCTTCTCCGAGATCCTCTACGCCTATACCTCCGGGGCCAACAACAACGGCTCCGCCTTCGCCGGCCTGAACGCTGACACCCAGTGGTTCAACACCACCATCGGCATCGCGATGCTGCTCGGCCGGTTCCTCCCGATCGTCTTCGTCCTGGCACTCGCCGGGTCGCTGGCCGAACAGAAGCCGGTACCCGAGACGGCGGGCACACTGCGCACCGACAAGCCCCTCTTCACGGGTCTTCTCGTCGGCACCATCCTGATCATCACCGGTCTGACCTACTTCCCCGCCCTTGCGCTGGGTCCGCTCGCTGAAGGGCTCGCCTCATGAGCACCGTCACCCCCACTCATCCCCCGCACGGAGACCTGCCCTCCTCCGGGAATCACGCGGGCACCGACCGCGTCGGCAGCGGCCTGTTCGACCCCAAGCAGTTGCTGAAGTCCTTCCCGGACGCCGTGCGCAAGCTCGACCCGCGCGTGATGATCAAGTCGCCCGTCATGTTCGTCGTCCTGGTCGGCTCGGTGGTCACCACCGTGCTCGCGATGCTGGACCCGAGCGACTGGTTCGGCTGGGCCATCGCCGGCTGGCTCTGGCTCACCACCGTCTTCGCGAACCTCGCGGAAGCGGTGGCCGAGGGCCGGGGCAAGGCCCAGGCCGACACCCTGCGCAGGGCCAAGACCGGGACCATCGCCCGCCGTGTCGTCGGTTCGAACGAGGAGCGGGTCGCGGGGACGGAGCTGCGCATCGGGGACCTGGTGGTCTGCGAGGCCGGCGACACCATCCCCGGCGACGGCGATGTCGTGGAAGGCGTCGCCTCCGTCGACGAGTCCGCGATCACCGGCGAATCGGCCCCGGTCATCCGCGAGTCCGGCGGCGACCGCAGCGCGGTGACCGGCGGTACCAAGGTGCTGTCCGACCGCATCGTCATCAAGATCATGACGAAGCCGGGCGAGACGTTCATCGACCGGATGATCAGCCTGGTGGAGGGCGCGGCCCGGCAGAAGACGCCCAACGAGATCGCCCTGAACATTCTCCTGGCGTCCCTCACCATCGTCTTCCTGCTGGCCGTGGTCACCTTGAAGCCGTTCGCCATCTACGCGGGAGCCGACGAGCAGACCTCGATGATCGTGCTCGCCGCGCTCCTGGTCTGCCTGATCCCCACCACCATCGGCGCGCTGCTCTCCGCCATCGGCATCGCCGGTATGGACCGTCTCGTCCAGCGCAACGTTCTGGCCATGTCGGGGCGTGCCGTGGAAGCGGCGGGCGACGTGTCCACCCTGCTCCTCGACAAGACCGGCACCATCACCCTGGGCAACCGGCAGGCGGCCGAATTCCTGGCGGTCGAAGGTGTGACGGAGGGCGAACTCGCGGATGCCGCGCAGCTGTCCTCGCTCGCCGACGAGACTCCTGAAGGCCGGTCGATCGTCGTCCTGGCCAAGGAGAAGTACGGGCTGCGGGAACGGCACCAGGGCGAGCTGTCGGGTGCCGACTGGGTCGCGTTCACCGCGCAGACCCGGATGTCGGGCGTCGACCTGGACGGGCGCAAGGTCCGCAAGGGTGCGACCGGTTCCGTCGTCGCATGGGTGAAGAAGCGGGGCGGGAGTGTCGCCGAGGACGCGCAGGCGCTCACGGACCGGATTTCCCAGGCTGGTGGCACGCCGCTGTTGGTGGCTGTGGAAGATGCTCACGGTCCGCGGGTCCTCGGGGTCATCCACCTCAAGGACGTGGTGAAGGAGGGCATGCGCGAGCGGTTCGACGAACTGCGCCGGATGGGCATCCGTACGGTCATGATCACCGGGGACAACCCGCTGACCGCCAAGGCGATCGCCGAGGAGGCCGGGGTCGACGACTTCCTGGCCGAGGCCACTCCCGAGGACAAGATGGCCCTCATCAAGCGGGAGCAGGCCGGAGGCAAGCTCGTCGCGATGACCGGTGACGGCACCAACGACGCCCCGGCCCTCGCCCAGGCTGATGTAGGCGTGGCGATGAACACCGGCACCTCGGCCGCCAAGGAGGCCGGGAACATGGTGGACCTGGACTCCGACCCCACCAAGCTCATCGAGATCGTCGGAATCGGCAAGCAGCTCCTCATCACCCGCGGCGCCCTCACCACGTTCTCCATCGCCAACGACGTCGCGAAATACTTCGCGATCATCCCCGCCATGTTCGCCGTGGCGTACCCGTCGCTGGACAAGCTGAACATCATGGGGCTCGCCTCTCCCGAGTCCGCGATTCTGTCCGCCGTCATCTTCAACGCACTGATCATCGTCGCCCTGGTACCGCTGGCCCTCAAGGGAGTGCGCTACCGGCCCGCCAGTGCCGACCGGATGCTGCGGCGCAACCTCGGGATCTACGGACTCGGTGGCCTGATCGCCCCGTTCATCGGCATCAAGATCATCGACCTGCTTCTCTCCCTCATCCCCGGAATCGGCTGATCCGCCATGACCAACACCTCCGTCAACAACACCGCGCGCCTGTTCGGAGCCGGACTGAGGGCCCTGCTCGTCCTCACCCTGGTGTGCGGGGTGATCTACCCGCTCGCCGTCACCGGCGTCGCCCAGGCCCTCTTCAGCCACCAGGCGAACGGCTCCGAGATCAAGGACAGGGACGGCACAGTGGTCGGCTCCTCCCTCATCGGCCAGACGTACAACCTGCCGAAGCGGAACCCCGACGACACCGAGGAGGCTGCGCGACCGGACCTGAAGTGGTTCCAGCCGCGCCCCTCCAACGGCCTGGGCAGCAACAGCGTCAATACGCAGTACTCCCTTATCCTCTCCGGCGCCACCAACCGCTCCGGCGACAACGAGGAACTGATCCAGTGGGTGAGGGACGCCAAGGCCGCCGTGGTCAAGGACAACTCCACGGCCTCCTACAAGGTGAGACCCGCTGACGTACCGGCAGACGCCGTCACCTCCTCCGGCTCCGGCCTGGACCCGGACATCTCACCGGCGTACGCGAAGCTCCAGGTCCACAGGGTCGCGGAGAAGAACGGTCTTCCCGTCAAGGAGATCGAGGGCCTTCTCGCCGATCACACGACGGGACGGCTCCTCGGCTTCATGGGCGAGCCCCGCGTGAACGTCCTCGAGTTGAACACCGCGCTCCGGGACCTGATCCAGGGCTGATGAACCTGAGGCGAGCGACCGGGAACCGGTGGGATGCAAAGGCTCCGCACCCCACCGGTTCCCGAGCCGCCCACCATCGGTACCTGATCACCGAGCCGGGCATGGGCCACCGCTTCGAGCCCTGATGCCGCCTCCACCACGAAAGAACGAGAAGTCACCATGGGACGCGGAAAGCTCCGGATCTACCTCGGTGCGGCGCCGGGCGTCGGCAAGACGTACGCGATGCTCTCCGAGGCACACCGGAGGGTGGAACGGGGCACCGATGTCGTCATCGGGCTGGTGGAGCATCACAACCGATCACGCACCGAGGTAATGCTGCACGGGTTGGAACTCGTGCCGCGCACGGAAGTGGACTACCGGGGCACGGTGTTCTCCGAGATGGACGTCGACGCCGTGCTGGAGCGGGCCCCTGCGGTGGCCCTGGTGGACGAGCTGGCCCACACCAATGTGCCCGGCTCCCGGAACGCCAAGCGCTGGCAGGACATCGAGGAGCTCCTCAAGGCAGGAATCGACGTCGTATCGACGGTCAACATCCAGCACCTGGAGTCGCTGGGCGACGTCGTGGAGTCCATCACCGGCGTCCGCCAGCGCGAGACCGTCCCGGACGAGGTGGTGCGCCGAGCCGACCAGATCGAGCTGGTCGACATGTCGCCCCAGGCGCTGCGCCGGCGGATGGCGCACGGGAACATCTACAAGCCGGACAAGATGGATGCGGCCCTGTCCAACTACTTCCGCCCCGGCAACCTCACCGCACTGCGCGAACTGGCCCTGCTCTGGGTGGCGGACCGGGTCGACGAATACCTCCAGCAGTACCGGGGCGAGCACGACATACGCACCACCTGGCAGGCCCGCGAGCGCATCGTCGTGGGACTGACCGGCGGGCCCGAAGGCCGCACCCTCATCCGCCGCGCAGCCCGTCTCGCGGAGAAGGGTGCCGGCGGTGAGGTCCTGGCCGTCTACATCGCCGCGAGCGACGGGCTCAAGGCCGTGTCGCCCAAGGAGCTGGCCGTCCAGCGCACCCTGGTCGAGGATCTCGGCGGCACCTTCCACCACGTCATCGGCGATGACGTACCCTCGGCCCTCCTGGAGTTCGCCCGGGGCATCAACGCCACCCAGATCGTCCTCGGCGTCAGCCGCCGCAAAGCCTGGCAGTACGTACTCGGGCCCGGCGTCAGCGGCACCGTCGCCCGGGAATCCGGTCCGGACCTGGACGTGCACATCGTCACCCACGACGCGGCGGCCAAGGGGCGGGGCCTGCCGATCGCCGGCAGCGCGCGGCTGGGGCGGGCCCGGATCATCTGGGGATGGCTGGCCGGCGTCGCCGGACCCGCCCTCCTCACCCTGCTGCTCAGCAGCGTCGTGCCCGACCTCGGGCTCGCCAACGACATGCTGCTGTTCCTCACCGCCACCGTCGCCGCCGCCCTGCTGGGCGGCCTGCTGCCGGCCCTGGCGTCAGCGGCGTTCGGCTCTCTGCTGCTGAACTACTTCTTCACACCGCCGCTGCATCGGCTGACGATCTCCGACCCCAAGAACATCGTCGCCATAGTGATCTTCATCGGTGTGGCCGTGTCCGTCGCCTCGGTGGTCGACATGGCAGCTCGCCGCACCCACCAGGCGGCGCGCCTTCGCGCCGAGTCGGAGATCCTCTCCTTCCTGGCCGGCAGTATCCTGCGGGGCGAGAACTCCCTGGACGCACTGCTGGAACGGCTCCGTGAGACCTTCGCCATGGAGTCCGTCGCGCTCCTGGAGCGGGCGAGTGACGTCGATCCCTGGTCCTGTGCTGCGGCTGTCGGTGTACCCCCGGTCAGCCGTCCTGAAGATGCCGACGTCGACATACCTGTCGGAGAAGATCTGGCCCTCATCCTCACCGGCCGGGCCCTGCCCGCCGAGGACCGACGTGTCCTCGGCGCCTTCGCCGCCCAGGCGGTCGTGGCACTGGACCGGCAACGTCTGGTCGGCCAGGCCGAGGAGGCGCGCAAGCTCGCCGAGAGCGACCGCTTCCGCACCGCGCTGCTCGCCGCCGTCAGCCACGACCTCCGCACCCCACTGGCCGGCATCAAGGCATCCGTCACCTCACTGCGTGCCGACGACGTCGATTGGTCCGAGACCGACCGCGAGGCCCTGCTCGAAGGAATCGAGGAGGGCGCCGACCGGCTGGCCGCACTGATAGGCAATCTGCTGGACATGTCCCGCCTCAACACGGGCACCGTCGTACCGCTGATCCGGGAAACGGATCTGGACGAAGTCGTCCCGATGGCACTGGGCGGTGTTCCCGAGGGCAGCGTCGAACTGGACATTCCGGAGACCTTGCCGATGGTCGCCGTAGACCGTGGCCTACTGGAACGCGTCGTGGCCAACATCGTCGAGAACTCCGTCAAGTACAGCCCCGAGGGCAGGCCCGTCCTCGTCTCCGCCAGCAGTCTGCGCGACCGGGTGGAACTGCGCGTCGTCGACCGTGGTCCGGGCGTCCCGGATACGGCGAAGGGGCAGATGTTCGAACCCTTCCAGCGTCTCGGTGATGCCCCGCGTGGGGCCGGAGTCGGCCTCGGCCTCGCGGTCGCGCGTGGCTTCGCCGAAGCGATTCACGCCACGCTCAGCGCCGAGGACACTCCCGGCGGCGGACTCACGATGGTGCTTTCGCTTTCCACAGCCCCCACCGACCTGCCTGATTAACCCCACCGGCCTTCCCCCGGCCCGCCTCTCAGCCGACGTGGACGCGGGGGCGGCGGTTCCGGTCCGCCTCCGCCTCGCGAAGCACCTCCCGCGTGACCGGGGCGACTTCGCCCTGGCCCAGGAGGAAGAAACGGAGGAAGTTGGTGAAGGGGTTGCCCTCGGTCCACTCGAAGTAGATGTGGGGGCGGGTGCCGGTGCTGTCCCGGGTGTGGAGGAGGAGGGCCGCGAGGGCATTCGGGACCGAGGACGACTCGATCGTGAGGACACGGTAGCGGTCGTGGAGGACTTCGCCGCGGACAGTCAAACCGGCTTCGAACTCGGAGGGGTCGGTGACGGTGACCTCGACGAAAACGAAGTCCTCGCTGGTGGGGAGGTCGTTGTCGGCGCGAATCTGCTCGATCTTGTCGCGGTACTCGGCGACGTCACGGTTGTCCGGTTCGTTGGCGATGAAGCGCGCGGTTCGGCGGGAGATGTCCTGGATGAAACGTTCGGCCAGCTCGTCCAGCTCTATGTGCGTGACACGCAGCTCGAAAGCGCGGCCGAGACGGGAGAGGAGGGAAATGAGGATGATGCCGACGATGAAGCAGGCACCGATCTTCACGCCGTCCGGGCGCTCGATGACGTTGACGACCGTGGTGTAGAGGAACACGGCGGAGATGACGCCGAACCCGATGGTCCAGCCGCGCTGGCCGGCCTTGCGGGCGGCGATGGTCACGGCGATGGCCGCGGAGCAGATCAGGACGAGGACACCGGTCGCGTACGCGCCACCCTGCGCGTCGACGTCCGCGTCGAAGAGCAAGGTCACCAGGAAGGCGATCAGCGTGAAGACGATGACCATCGGGCGTACGGCGCGCGCCCAGTGCGGGGCCATACCGTACTTGGGCAAGTAGCGAGGCATCAGGTTCAGCAGACCGGCCATGGCCGAAGCGCCGGCGAACCACAGGATGGCGATGGTCGAGACGTCGTAGATCGTGCCGAAGGCGGTGCCGAGGTACTCGTGGGCGAGAAAGGCGAGTGCACGGCCGTTCGCCTCGCCGCCGGACTCGAACTCCTTGTGGGGGATGAGGACGGTGGTGATGAAGCTGGTGCAGATCAAGAAGACACTCATGATCAGCGCGGCCGTCGTCAGCAGCCTCTTGGCGCCCCGGATCCGTCCGGTGGGCTTCTCCTTGGTGTCGCCCGGGTCGCCCTCGACGTGCGGCATGACGGCTACGCCGGTCTCGAATCCCGACAGGCCGAGCGCGAGCTTGGGAAAGACGATCAGTGCGACGCCGATCATGGCGAAGACGTTGCCGTGTTCGGCGGTCAGGGCTGCGGACCAGTCGGTGACGACGTGGCCCTCGGTGGCCACGTGCCACAGGCCGGTGACCACTACGACCACGTTGAGTGCCAGATAGATGCCGACCAGGACGACCGCGACGCCGATCGCCTCCAGGAAGCCCTTGAGGAACACCGCGCCGAGCAGCGCGATGAGGATCAACGTGATGAGGACCTGCTTGTCGTGCAGGGCCTCGGCCAGATGCGGGTTCTCCACGAGGTGGGTGGAGGCATCCGCCGCCGAGAGCGTGATGGTGATCAGGAAGTCGGTGGCCGCGAAGCCGAGCAGGGTGAGGACGAAGAGCTTGCCCTTCCAGAAGGACAGCAGGCGTGACAGCATCGCGATCGAGCCCTCGCCGTGCGGGCTCTCCTCCGCCACACGCCGGTAGACGGGCAAAGCGCCGGCCAGGGTGACGATCACCAGCACGACAGTGGCGACAGGAGACAGCAGTCCGGCCGCGAGCGCGGCGATGCCAGGCTGGTAGCCAAGGGTGGAGAAGTAGTCGACACCGGTCAGGCACATCACCCGCCACCACTGTTGCCCTCTGTGACCGGCCTCAGGGGCGGACGCCACGGGCCGGGACGGTTTGCCCTTGCCCATGTCGGAGAGCCCCTCCAGCATCCACGCGCGCAGTCGGCCGGTGCGCGGGGCGTTCGTCGTGAACATGGAGGGCTCCTGGGCTACTGCGTGGTGAGGGAATCCGACCGCCGGACGGACGGCGGGGCCAGCGTAAGCAACGCCAAAATGTCCTATCCGGGCGGGTGCGTCAGGAAAGCGTCAAGAAGATGCCCCCATGATGCTTCACCGGTGCTGCCCACCGGACGAGTGCTCCGGCGCGCCGTGGACATCGGGCATGACACTCACACCCGCTCGAATGTCCACCGAGAGGGCCGGCTGGTCCGGTGGAGAAATCCGGATGCGTCAGGGTCACTCGTCTGCGAGAGTCGCCCGCTGTGAACAGTGCTGATCTTGTTTTTCGGCGTGCGGATGACTCTGATGCGGCCGGCATAGCCGATGTGTGGCTGCGTTCCTTCACCGCTGCCCTGCCGACCGTGCGGCGCGCGCATGGTGACGATGAGGTGAGGGACTGGTTTTCCCATGTGGTCGTACCGCAGTACGAGACCTGGGTAGCCGTTGCCGACGTCTCTGTGGTCGGCCTCCTGGTCCTCGATGGCGAGGAGCTCGAACAGCTTTACCTCAATCCGTCATGGCGCGGCCGGGGTATAGGCGACCGGTTCATGGACTTGGCAAAGCAGCAGCGGCCCGACGGACTGGGTCTGTGGACCTTCCAGGTCAACGGACCAGCCCGGCGGTTCTACGAGCGGCACGGTTTCATCGCAGTTGAGCACACCGACGGACTGCGTAACGAGGAACATGAGCCGGACGTCCGCTACTCCTGGAAGCCCCAGGAGTAGGACCCGCTGAGAAGCTCGGTCATGCTGTCAGAAGGGGACGTCCGCGCCAGCGGATGCCTTTCTCGCTGCGGTCGCGGGCGCGCTCGCGGCGTTGGGCGGTCAGTGCGTCGGGATGGCGGGCGTTGGCATTGCGCCAGCGCAGGTGCCGGTGCAGTTCACGGGTCTGCACGGTGTGGTTCGGGTGGTTCGACTTGGCCAGGGTAAACTGACGTAGCGGCCCGCAGTGCGGCCAGGGAGTTCACGGCGCCTTTGCGGCGGTGGCTGACGCCCCACTGGGTGTCGTCGCCGATCGAGTAGCAGCCGATCTCAGCCCTCATCCAATCGGCTCCGACCGCAAAGGGGGGGCAGAACCCGGCGAACCAACGCGGTCACAGCACTAGCGGGACGACGCGGCGGCGCGGCGGTACGGAGCCAGGAAGCGCGTCAGTTCCGACAGCGGTTCCCTGGGTGCATGTTCGGCGACCCAGTGTCCGGCGCCCGCGATGACTGCACCTTGCACGTCGTCCGCGAGGGGAGTCACTTCCTTCCTGACCAAGTCGCCCCAGCTCTCCGACCCGCCGATCGCGAGGACGGGCATCGCCGGCCTGTTGTCGGCATGCTTCGCGTTCTGCGTGGTGGTGGCGCCCCACGCCCGGTAGAACCGAAGCCGCCACGCAGTGCCTCCAGGTCGGAGAAAAGACGAATGTAATACTGACGCGCGTAATTGGGCAGCTCCGGTCCGTCCTGGATGTCGAGCTCATAGCCGAATAGGATGTCTTCACGTCCCCTGACCAGCTTTTCGGTCAGCTCGTGATTGACGCGTTGAAGGCGATGTGCCAGAGCCTGTCGTTGCGCTCCTCATCGATGAGTTCCTTTGCGATCTTTCTCTGACAACAGGGCGTGGCTGCGACCTCGGCGAGTACAGCGGGGCTTGCCGTACCGTCGACTTCGCCACAGCCACGCCCGGAAGGCGAACGAGCGGGCGTCAGCCCCTCTGCGGGGCTGTCACATCGCTCCCGTCCGTGGGTATCTGACGGGATGTCAGCGGCCCGGGAAGCGCTGCTTGATCTCCTGGAGCACCCAGCCGTTGCCGTCGGGGTCGCTGAATGTGGCAAACGAGCCGTAGGAGGCACCGTCGGGGCGCAGGCCGGCGATCCGTCCCTGGCCCTCGAGCTCGTGGGTGACCTCGCCCCCGTCGTGGCCGTGGAAGATCATGCCTCCGGCGTCGTGGAACACCTCTCGCCCAGCTCGCGTGGCCTGCACGGAGACACGGGCTGTCGATCGGCCTCGACCGACAGCCAGCCACGCCGCCTACATCGCACCCGTGGATCGTCCCGGGTACCCGTTCGTGTCGACCTCGTACATGCCTGCGCCGTCGAGGTAGCGCACCGTGTTCAGGTCCCGCCTCAGGATGTCCTCCACGGAGTGCCTCAGGGTCAGGGTTGCCGGGTACTCCAGATCCCATGTCGTGGGAACGATCGGATCGCCGGGCTTCACGATGAGGTTCAGGTCGTCGAAGCTGTCCAGCGCTCTGATCTCGTCGAGAGCGCGGTAGCGCGTCAGCCGGCCGGCGACCGGCGATACGAGTGCCGCCCAGGCGAACGCGCTTCGGCGCCGGTACGCCGTTCCTGCGCGGGCCATGAACCGCTCCGGCCTGACGTACGCGTCGGCGGCCCATTCGAGTTGGCCTTCGCCTATGACATCCGCGACGTAGTAGGGGAGCCCCGATGCACGGGCGGCTGCCTCGACCAGTCGCGGGCCCTCGGGTGTCAGCTTGATCTCCACGTGCGCCGCGCCGTAGCGGATACCCAGGGCGTCAAGCACCTTGTGGGCGAAAGGCACCAGCTCGCCCACTACAGGGTCGTCGGAGTCGAGGAGTATCTGCGCGACGACCATGTCTCTGATGCCGTTGGCGCTGATGCGGTCCGTGCTCCACACATCGGTGACTTGGTGCACGCCGTCGCAGCTGGCGGTGTTGACGATGTATTCCGCACCGACGAGATACTCCTGGGCGACGACCTCGGCGATCGTCTCCCCAAGGACGGACGTGCGGCCTCTGACCGCCTCCAGAGCGGCAACCGCCTCCTCGGGACGATCACAGAAGCGGACTCCCTCGCCGGCTCCGCTCCGCAGCGGCTTGACCACGATGGTGCCACCGCACAGTGCGTGCCAGGCGTGCAGTTCCGCTTCGTCACTGGTCCGTATCTGTCGCATCGCGGGGATTCCCAGCGATCTGATCCGCTCGATCTGCGTGTACTTGTCGCGGCGTGCCGCGCTGAGCTCTGTGCCGTTGGTGGGTAGGCCGAGCCGTTCTGAAAGGGCGTCGGCCAGTTCCACCCCGGATTCACGACCGGGCAGCACGGCGCGCGGTTTCAGCACCGCCAGTCGCTCGGCAAGGTCTTCGAAGTCTCCGTCGTTGACGAGAGTGTGGCTGAACCTGGAGGTGTCGACGGGCGCGATCCCTGGCAGAGGAGCGACCCTGCTCCTGATCTGAATGACCTCGCCTCCGATCGCGCTGAACGTGTCTGTATAACGGAAGCTGGTCGCGAAGGCGTCGACAACTGCCACTTGGAACGTTGACATCATTGACATCGTCACTTCACCCTTCCGTCCGTTGGCGTCTGCCCACGTTCTGCGACGCTCCGGCGTGCCTCCAGCAGCCGGTACACCGAGTTGACGAGCACGTTGTGCACACTGAAGCCGGACGTGCCGGGATTGCGGTCGTCGAGGATGTCCGCTTCACCGGTCTGTCGGGCAATGCCCTTCTTGGTGACCACGCTCCCGGGCTGGAAGGCCTCCGGGATCGTCTTCCGGGTGACGCCGAGATGCACCATCCGGAAGTCCGCAAACTTGTCGATGACATCCAGCAACGTGGCGGTGGCGTCGTCATTGAGCTTCAGCCGGCCGTCGAGAACGGCGTCGACAACGTTGTCTCCCTGAGTGGATCTCCCACGCCATTCCGTGATCAGGGGGCGCGACCAGGTCGGGAAGTAGGCCATGGACTGGTCGAGGTAGACCTCATACTCCGTTGTCGGCGCGAGGAGGACCAGTTCCAGCAGCTGAACGCTGGGCATGAAGGCCCCGCTCGCCCCTCGGGGGCCGCCTGGGTGCCCCATGTGGTATTGGCGGAACGAGTTGAACGCGTCCCTGGTGAGTTTGCCGTACTGCGCCATGTACAGCCTGAACTCCTCCAGGCTTCGCAGGACCGCGCCCAGCGTCTCGGTCGCATCCAGGCTGTCCGGCTCCTGGAGCAGCGTACGCAGCAGGCCGAAGGCGGACCGCACGGTGGGCTCGGCGAGATGGTGCCCCAGGTAGAAGTCCCGCTCCAGCCGGCCGAGCTCACCCTCGGTGAACACCCGGATGTCCCCGCTCCGTTGCCACTCGCTCGCATTGACGTCGATGAGCAGCTCGTAACTCATGTGGGGGTCGAGCGAGGGGAACCGGGCGCATTGGGCCGCTACGGCGTCCGACAGGTGGCGCGGAGCCGCCTCGGGGCCGCCGGGAAGGAAGCCGTTGATCATGAAGAGCAGATCGAGTTGGATCATCTGCGCCACAGCGAGGTCGTCGATACGGAGAGTGTGCGACCCAAGTGAGGACAGAACCTGCCCCTGCTTGTCGGCGAGCTCACGGTACGTCATATGACCTGCGGCAACAGCACTGAGATCCGCCGGCAGGACGTCGAGCGTGTAGGAGCGAAGGGGTAACAGCATCGAGGGTGCAGCACTGTCCACCGCATTCCTCGGCGGGTGCTCCAGTCCGGTGAACAACTGGTCCTTCTTCACTTCTTCTCCAGTATTTCGGTCAGACTCGCAGGGCCGCACAAGGCTGGACGTCAAGGCGGCGCCAGGTGCGCACACCTTCATGTCCAGAAAGCCAAGAGACCCCGCGAGTGCCACTGCTGACGCAGCATCACCTGGGAAACGGTGTGCGGCATGTGTAGGTTCACGCACCGCTGCGGCGGTGACGTACGGCGAACGGGCGACCACCGGCCCGGCCTCCCCGCAGACGGTGGCCGATCCGGTCGGCAGGCGTCGGCCTGCCCCGCGGTGACATGCCTGAACCACGTACGGAGGTCGCACCCGCCGACGCCCTGTCCGCAAGGCCGGCTCGGGCTTCTGCCCGTACGCCCGACCACCTCCCCCGTGCGGCGGGCCGGCCGGTCGGGCCGTCCCGCCGCACGGGGGCGCGCGCTCTCAGTCCAGCAGCATGTGATGGAGCATCAACAGTCCCGCCGCCATGCCGGCCGCCGGGATCTCACCGCGCGCGATCATGTCCGGGACGAGCTTCAGCGGGACCCATTCGCGGCGCGAGGACTCGAAGTCGTCCGCCGGATGGCCGGTGTACGTCGCCTCACGGGACCAGAAGAGATGATGTCGCGCGTCGATGAGGCCGTTGGCCGGCTCCACCGTCATCAGCGGGAGCAGTTCGCCCGGGCGCCAGCCGGTCTCCTCCTCCATCTCCCGCGCGGCCGCGGCGGCGAGGTCCTCGCCGTACTCGACCACGCCCGCGGCGAGCTCCCAGCCCCAGCTGTCGGTGATGAACCGGTGCCGCCACAGGAGCAGGACCTCGTTCGCCTCGTTGACGACCGTCGCCGCGGCGACGGGCCGGAGCCGGATGAGAAAGTGCTCCAGGTGCCGGCCGTCAGGGAGTTCGACATCCGCCAGATTGACCCGGAACCAGCGGTTCTCATACACGGTCTGCTCGTTTAAGTTCTTCCACTGCACAGTTCTGCCACCTTCCGACTGGTCGATGGCAACATCGGAGCAGGCTCCGCCTCGCAGGGGAACGTGCGACGGCTCCTGGTACACGGCTCACAGAGGCACGCGCAGCGCTCCTGCGATGACACCGGCCGCCGCTTCGGCCTCTGCGCTGCCGCTCGCGGCCAGATGCTCGCGGACGGATCGCATCCGCTCCCGGAGCCGCTGGGACTCCATACCCCGGGCGCGTTCCGCCATTTCACACGCGGTGCCGGCCGCCTTGTCCGCCTCACCCTGCAGCAGTTCGAGATGGCTGAGCATGGCCAGCCTGTGCACCGTCCCGCGATCGTGCGCCGGGGAGCGTACGGCCGCCAGGGCGTGCTCCTGGGCTCCTGCGAGATCTCCCAGGTTCAGCAGTGCCTCGGCCACCTGGACGTTGACCAGGCCGGGCTGGACGTAACCCGTCTCGTCGGGCTCGCTGCCCGTCCCGATGCGTCCCGCCTCGGCCTCGGCCCGGCGGATGCACTCCAGGGAACCGCGGTGGTCTCCGAGCTGGGCGTAGGCCTTGGCCTGCATGGCGTGCAGGTCGGCGGCGAGGGCCGGCGTGCTGTGCGGTCCCGCCGCCCGCAGGGCCGCCTCGGCGAAGGCGACGGACCGCCGGAAGTCGGCCAGGTACAGCGATTGGTTCACGAGCAGCGCGATGACGTAGCCGCCGAGCCCCCGGTCCCCGCTGGCCTTGGCCAGGCGCAGGGCCTGGTGGAAGTAGCGCTGCGCGAGCCCGTGGGCGTCCGAGTCGTACGCGCAGATACCGGCGACGGCCACCAGTCCGGCGGTGGCACGGTGCAGTTGGCGGCCCGTCGCGTCGCTGTACCCGCCGCGGAGCAGCGGCGCGGTCTCGGCGTTGAGGAATCCGACGACCCGGGACCTGGTCGCCATCCCTCCCGCCTTCCTGTACATCTGTTCGTAGTGGGCGCGGGCGGCGCGGAGCATCGCCATGTCGGCCATGCTCACCCGTGAGGGCCCGGGACGGGACACGTCGGTGTCCTCGGGAGGGTTCTCCCACTCCCACACCGGCATCACCGCCGTCGTGCCCGTGACGGCGGGCACTGCCGCGAGGTCCGGGCGCTGCTGGTCGTCGGACCGCCACAGGGCGGTCGCGTGCTCGACGAACCCGCAGAGCCCCCCGCCGTGTGCCGTGCGCACCCCGGAGATGCCCATCCCGATGTCGTCGAGCCCGACCGGCCGGTGCAGCCTGCGGCCGAGGACCTCGCACAGCAGGTCGGGGACCTGCCCGCGTGGACGCTGGCCCTTGATCCAGCGGGCGACCGCCGTGTGTTCGTACCGCAGGTACAGCCCGCGGGCGCGGCCGGCCTGGTTGACGTGGCCGGCGAGTCCCGCACGGGACACACCCGCCTCGTCGATCAGGGATTCGAGCAGGACGTTGGGCTCCATTGCCCCCCCCATGTGCGCGTCGCAATGAGCCTAGTGGAGCACGATTCGCACGGGGTGTGAACGCAATGCCCGAACCGTCCTGCTGTGCACCCTGCCGCGCCGGGCCACCGCTCGCTTGAATGAGTGCCTCGCAAGAGGCGGCCGGGTCGTCGGCTCCCCCTCGTACAGTCCGACGACCCGCACCCGCGCCGTTCGTCCTGCCGGCCTGCCCGACACTCCGTGGCAGGACGGGCGGCGCCCGATCGCACAGCCCGCTGCCCCGATGACAGCCGGGCCCGTGTGCGGTCACCGGGCCGTCCCGCGAGACGAGGAGGGGCGTATCCGGTGGCCGGATACGCCCCTCCTCAACACCGGAGCCTAGTAGGGCTTGGTCAGCTTGGTGCGGGTGTGGGTATGTCGCGGTGGCAGGTGGGGCAGGCGCCGGTCCATGTCGCCAGCAGGGTCTGCAGTTG
>NZ_JBHVCT010000044.1:0-52925 GCF_042803195.1 Streptomyces sp. NPDC057428 | reverse complement strand
ACCTCGTCGCCGGCCAGCCAGCGGGCCGGTATCCCCAGCACGCGGGCGTGTCGCAGCATAGCGGCGGCGAGCTGGGGCTTGGTGGCGAACTCGATCTCGTCGGGCACGCCGGTCAGCAGCCGGCGTTCCTCGTCGGCGGCCCAGTCCTTGCCGAAGTACAGGGTCCTGCCAATGGGGGCGTGTCCGTGCCGGGACGCGTAGGTGAGGTGGACGGCGACCTGACACAGGCCGACGCCGCCGATTGCGCCGGAGTACTGGTGGGCGGCCCCGACGCAGTCGGTGGAGGACTTCTCGTCGCCGGTCTCGTCCACGATCAACACCGCGTCCGGGTCGGCGAGTTCACTCGCGGTCCAGATGGCGATCCGGTCCGCTGCGGTGTCGTGGTCGAAGACCGCGCGGGACAGCAGGTGCTGCAGCCGGTGCGGACCCGAGTGCCCCAGCGCCTCGGCCAGGGTCCAGCAGTTGCGGGTGTCCAGCTCCATCAGCATCCCCTCGCACACCTCCCGCACCAACTCGCGCGGCCCGCGCCGCTCGAAGCAGTCCGCAAACCGGGCCGTCACCGCCCCCAGCACCGTCGTCCACGCCTGCTCGGCTATCGTGGCCTCCACGGCCACCGTCTCTTGATACGTCGTCACAAACGTTCATGATCACGGTGGCCGTACCCATGCCCGCAGGCGCCCCCGCAACCACCTCGGCCAGGGCGAACGCGTCACTCAGCAGGATCTACAGCTGCCGTGACAGAGCGGCCTCTGTTCTGCAGCCGGATTAAACCAGGCGGCCAAGCCCGCGAGTTGAGGCCGACCAAGCTCCTGGCACATGGCCCCGCAGTCGAGAACCTCGCCAATGCCGGCTTGCGATCGTTCCTGATTGCACCCTCACTGGCATTGCCGGTGGTGAATGTGACAGGTGCCCCGCAGTATACATTTGCCCAGTCAAGTATACGCCCTCTTTTTCAGGCACACGTGAATATCTGCCCGGCGCGAGTGCGGCCATCGCGCTGTCGCTGGGTGCGCTGAGCGCTCCAAGCACTCTGTGCGGGCGGGCCCGCCAGGTGATCCGCCGCTCGCAATCGGTCCGGAAGAACGAGTGCGGAGCAACGGCGGCGCAACGGGAGCCGGCGCCGGCTGCTGCCTGGAGTACGGCCCGCCGTGTATGCCGGACGCGGAGACATCAACCGGCGCGAAGCACTACGACGAGGAGCACAGTTCACCGCTCTGGTGGTCCTGGCCTCCTGCCTGAACACGGCGAACCGGCTGAACGTCATCGCCCGGCAGCCGGCCGGCGACCACGTGGCCGGCCAGTTCCGCTGACCGCCCACGGACGACCATCCCGGGCACCCGTCGCGGCAGAGCGGCCTGCCATTCACGAGGCACCAACTGCGCCGCGGCGCAGCGGTCGGGTCGCCGCGCACCGGGAGGGGAGCCCCTTCTGGACCGGCGAGCGTGCGGGGCTCGCCGCAGACACGGCAAAGCGTTTGTGGATGGTGTGTTTGGAAACGCCGAGGCGGTAAAGACGGTGCGTTGACAGAATCTTTATATGAGAGGTAGGAGACGCATCATGGGCATCCTGGCCTGGATCATCATCGGACTGCTCGCCGGTCTCATCGCCAAGGCACTGATGCCGGGCAAGGATCCCGGTGGCATCATCATCACGATGCTCATCGGCATCGCGGGAGGCCTCCTCGGCGGCTGGCTCGGCAAGGTCCTTTTCGGCGTCGACTCTATCGACGGCTTCTTCGATCTCTCCACCTGGATCGCCGCCATCGTCGGCTCCATCATCCTCTTGGCCCTGTACCGGGTCGTCACAGGCAACCGACACTCCCGTCACGCCTGATACCGCACATCGCATGCCGAAAAGGGATCCGCGCCCCATAGGGGCGCGGATCCCTTTTCGGCGTGCGAAGCCGAACTTCGATGTGTGGAGGATCGCGGTGGCGTCCTGCGCGGAGGCGACGACTGAACATGCCCAGTGCTGTGGGTGACGCGGTCGACCTGCGCCCGCGGCGGATCGGCGCCCCGGAGCCTACGCACCCAGATCCGCGTATCTTTCGCCGTGCGGGCGCGTACCAGCAGATTTATCGTTGCCTGGCAGTCACAGGGGCTCCGCACTCCAAGGCATGTCGAACGTGCGCTCGTTGTCCCAGAGTTCGAAGTCGACAGGAGCTTTTCATGAACGCCACACGGAAAGTCGCCATCATCACAGGTGCTTCGGGGGGCATCGGGACAGCTCTGGTGAAGGCCTACCGGGCGATGGGGTACGCGGTGGCCGCGACCGGCCGTACCAAGCCGCCGTCGAGCGATCCCGGGGTGCTGGCCCTCGCAGCCGACGTGGCCGAGCCGGGTTCCGGGGCACGGCTCGTCGACGCGACGGTTGAACGCTTCGGCCGTGTCGACACGCTGATCCACAGTGCCGGGCTCTTCGTCTCAAAGCCGTTCACCGAGTACACCGACGAGGACTACGAACGGGTGACCGGAGTGAACGTGCGTGGCTTCTTCGAGGTGTCGCGCAGTGTCATCTCCGCGATGCTCGCCCGCGATGACGGTGGGCACATCGTGAACATCTCCACCAGCCTCGTCGACAACGCCGACGCCATGGTCCCGGCGGCCCTCGCATCCTTGACCAAGGGGGGCCTCAACGGGGTCACGAAGTCGCTGGCCATCGAGTACGCCACCCGCGGGATCCGGGTGAACGCCGTCGCGCTCGGCGTCATCCGAACCCCGATGCACCCGACGGATCCCGACGGGTTCCAGGCAGCGCGCCATCCGGTCCGCCGCATGGGCGAAGTGGATGACGTGGTCCGGGCGGTGCTCTATCTCGAGCAGGCCCCGTTCGTCACCGGCGAGATCTCGCACGTGGACGGCGGCCAGAGCGCGGGGCACTGACGAGGCGCGCGCTGCGCTCACCCGCCGCACAGGTGGTCAGGCGAGGATCTGCAGCATCCGCTCACCCAGCACGGAGGCGGAGGCCGGGTTCTGCCCAGTGACCAGGTTGCGGTCCTCGACCATGTACGGCTCCCACATCGGCCCACGACTGTACTGGACGCCGATCTTCTCCTTGAGCTCCGTCTCCAGCAGCCACGTCGCCTTGGATGCCAGCCCGACGCCCTCCTCCTCCTCGTTGGTGAACCCTGTGACCTTGTACCCCTTGAAGGGCGACACACCGTGGATCCTCGTGGCCAGCAGCGCGGCTGGAGCGTGGCACACGATGAACAGGGGGTTGCCCGACGCGAGCTGCGCTGTCAGTAGCCGCCCCGCGTCCGCGTCGTACGCGAGGTCCGACATCGGACCGTGACCGCCCGGCAGATAGACCGCGTCATAGTCCTCGAGACGGACATCGGACAGCTTGAGCGGTCGACGCATCGCCTCGGCGTCGCGGATGACGGCCTCCAGATCGAGGGCCGCCTGCTCGCCGCCCGTCATCGACGGACGCAAGCTCATCATGTCGACGTTCGGGGTCGTGCCGCCCGGTGTCGCGACGACGACCTCATGGCCGGCGTCCGTAAGTTCCTTGTACGGGTTAGCGAACTCCTCGGCCCAGTATCCAGTGGCGTACCTCGTGCCGTCCTTGAGCACCCAGTACGTCGCTCCGCTCACTATGAACAGGATCTTCGCCATCACTCATGCGCCTCCGCTCGGGCCCGTATGGGACGTTTTGGCTATCTTTAGCCTAATTGGGTGTTCCTCCAGGTGCACGCGTTGGACGTATCGGCGCACCCACCGCGCGAAACGGGCGGGCGGGAAGCCGCGGACAGGCCAACGCGGTCGCAAGGCGCCGCAGGCGCTCGCTGCCGGAGGCGACCGTCAGCACGCCTGAGGGCCTGTGTCAGGATGACCAGGCTGGAGCCGGTCGTCCCGCCCGCGATCCACAGGCCGAACGCCACGCCGGGAAGACAGCGGACACTGTCGACGACGCCGCTGACCGCACACACGCGTGCGCGGGTCGCGGCCGCGTCCGGTACGGCAAAGGAGCGGGCGCCGTACTGCCCTCGTCCTGTCTTTCCCGCCGAGCCGGCCGACGCGCGTGGGGCCGACAAGGCGCCCACCGCACCGAGGAGCAGACCCCATGGCACAGCAGACACCTGACACTGTCCTTGCCGACAGCTGCCGATGGGTCGTTCACTCCACGTGGGGGGCCGCCTACCGTGCCGCGCACGACGACGAGCCCGCGGAGTCCGACATCCAGAAGCGTGTGGAGATACTCATCCACGACACGGACTTCATCGATCTGGCGCTGCGCGGCAGCCAGTGGCGCAACATCAGCCGTCTCCTGGCGGCCTTCGCAGAGGCGGGTACGGCGGGCGACCCGAACGTCGCGGCGTTCTACACCCACACCTACTACCTGAGCCCCGGTGAGGAACCGCCGGAGCACCCGGAACAGTGGAAGGGCAAAATCGCCTTTCCTCTCCCGGACACCGCCCCGGCGACGGCCGGTAAGTCATCGGCACCGCCCGCCGCCACCTCCCGCGGATACGAACGTGAGGCGGCGTACAACGAGCTGCTCGTCGTCGCCGCGAAACTGGACAGCACCCGCCGGATCGGCGGCAAGAAGGTGCTGCCTCACGACACCGCCGCCATGCACGCGGTACGCCTTGCGGCGAGTCTCCTGTGGCCCCGCGTGGACTCCCCCGCCCCGCCGTTCCCGCCCCGGCGGACCGACCGTCTCCTGAAACTGGTCAAGCAGTGGCACGATGCGGCGCTCTTCCCCGATCGGATGGACAGGGACGAAGCCGCCGACGGCGCCGCCTGAGGTGAGCGTCGTCGGCCTGTCGGTCACAGCCCCTGCGCGGCGACCCCGGCGGGCGCGACGCGGGCTGCTCGCGCGATGAGCGCGTCCTGCGGCTTCGCTTCGCGGGAATCCCCCCGGGAGAGCACCGCGACGATGACCGGCGGGGAGTCCGGCGGCCAGATGACGGCGATGTCGTTGCGGCTGCCGTAGCCGCCCGTGCCGGTCTTGTACCGTCGTCTCACAAGGCGTCCCGGCGAGGGCACGGCACAACGCCCAGCCGGGTCAGCGCCGCGGACGTCAGCGCCGTGATGGCCGCCGGCAGTGCCGTGCGGACGTCCGGGGCGAAGTGCGGGGAGTGGTTCGGCGGCACGTGGGCCTGGGAGGCCGCCCACTGGGTGCGGCCTGTCGTACCCAGCATCCAGTAGGCCAGGGGGATTCCGGCTTCGCCGTGCACGGACTGGCCCGCGTCGCCGTAGAGCGGGAAGTCCTCGGCAGCCATGGACGCGGGCCAGGTCGTTACCCGTTCCGGGCCGTACAGGGCCGTGTGCGCGGACCGTATCGCCTCCGTCGCGTCCGGGTCGACCCGGAGGGCCGGGGAGCGCGACAGTGTGGTCAGGTTCGGGTCACGTGGGCAGGCGGAGGCCGCGCACTCGGCCCGGACGATGCGGTCCAGCGCCGCCAGGGCCCGGTCCAGGGTTTCGTCCGTGAGGGCGCGCAGACCGATGCCGAGTTCCGCGGTGTCCGGGACGACATTGACAACCGATCCTGCCCGCATCGTGCCGACGGTGAGGGTGAGCTGGTCCGCAGGGGCGGTCTCACGGGAAGTGATGGTCTGGAGACGGCTGATCACGGCCGCCGCCGTGACCACCGGGTCGACGGTGAGGTGCGGGGTCGCTGCGTGGCCGCCCCGTCCGTGCAGGACCACGTTCAGGGCGGCGCTCGCGGCGGCCATCGGGGTGTGCGGGCCGCCGTGGGCGATCATTCCGGCGGGCAGGGGCGCCGCGTGCTGGGCGAGCACGGCGTCCGGGCGGCCGCAGCGCTCGTACAGGCCGTCCGCGAGCATCGCGCGGGCTCCCGTCAGCGTCTCCTCGGCCGGCTGGCCGACGACGACGAGGGTGCCGCGCCAGTGGGCGGCGGTTCGGGCCAGCAGGTCGGCCGCGCCCGTCGCGGCGGCCAGATGCAGGTCATGACCGCAGGCGTGCATGGCCCCGTTCGTAGCGGCGTACGGCAGACCCGTCCGCTCGGCCAGCGGCAGGGCGTCCAGCTCGGTCCGCAGATACACCCTCGGACCGTCACCGTTGCGCAGGACACCCGCGACGCCGTGGCCTCCGACGCCGCGTGCGACCTCGAACCCGGCGCCGGCGAGCCGGTCCGCGAACAGGGCGGCCGTACGGCTCTCCCGGCCGGAGAGTTCCGGTGTGCGGTGGACGTCCAGGTAGAGGGTGAGTGCCGGTCGTACCGCCGACGTTACGTGGGTGAGGGCGGGGTGGTGCTCGGTCACGGGTTTCCTCTGCTGATGAGTGGGCTGCGGACCGCTGGCGTCCGGTGCCAGCGATGTGTGAGCGCGGGGCATGCCGAACGGTGAGCGGCCGACGGTGGAATGGGGTCGTACACCCCAAGCAGGAGGCCTTTCCCATCTCGGCGGGCCCCATCCGGAGGAGACACCCATGGACAAGAACCTGAGCACCCTCGCCGACGAGATCCTGGAGCTCGAGGCCGAGACCTTCGAGATCTCCGACTACTCGGACGCCAGCGAGGTCGTGCTGGCCGGTTCGACCAGCACCAGCTCGACGTCGACGTGCAGCTCCACCACCAGCACCACCTCCTGCTCGGCCTGACCGGACGTCAGTCAGGTCGCAGGGCACGCGCCCGGGATCCGTCCGCTCGACGGATCCCGGGCGTCGCCGTGCCCGAGGGGTCACGGGAACGGGTGCGGCACCCTCCGGATCTCGGCGTCCGCCAGGTCCGTCGTGCGGTGGCCGCCCCGCCTCAGCGCCGTGCGCAGCCGGGGCATCAGCAGAGCACGCTGCCGGTTCCAGCCGAAGTCGATGGGCAGGAGTCCGGGCACCAGGGTGCTGACCGTGCGCAGGCCCATACGCTCCTGTTCCGGGGTGGTCTGGTCGACCGCGATCACATCGTGCCCGGCCGCGGCGAGCTCACCGACGACCGCGCGTACGTCGTCGCGCAGGTCGCCTGTGCGGGGGCGCTGCGAGGTCTCCCACCGCCGGTAGACCTCGTCGAAGGACCGAACGGCGAGCGGTTCCAGATAACTGCGGGCGTGGACGGCCATTGCGGGCAGCCCGTACAGCTGGGCGTGGTCCTTGAGGTGGCGGACGCGGTGGAAGTCGTCAGCCATGGCCTCCAGTTCATCTCGGCGTTCCTCGGTCTGCCGGGCCAGGTGCGGGATGTAGGTGAGGACCTCGGAAAGGGCTCCTTCCACGGCGGACCGGGGGTCCAGCGACGCGGCCGCCGCGAACGACAGGGCGCCGGGGCCGCCGTCGCGGCGTACGGCGACGGCGGTGGCGACCGGGATCGCCAGGTCGACGCGGTTGTCCAGGACGTGGACGTCGTAGCCCTGGAGCGCGGCCCGTTCCGCCATGGCGGCGGTGGTGGGGCCGCCGACGGTCGCCAGGTCGATCTCGGTGAGGCGGGCATTGCCGTACCAGGCGTTCAGGAACGCGTCACGTTCGACGAGTTCGAGGAGGCCACCGAGGACCGCCTCCTCCAGGCAGCCCCCGATGGCGCAGCCGTTGGAGCACTCGAAGACGAAGTTGTCGGCCGCCAGCCCTGCGCTGTAGTAGACGAGGCGGGAGGGGACGAGAACCGGGCGGTCGTCGCGCAGGGAACGGCCCCACTCCCAGGGGATGGCGCGGTCCGGGTCGAAGGGATCGACCAGGGGGTCGTCCCGGTACGTACGCGGGTCGTAGAACCCGCAGACGGCGGGGTCCACGGCATCGGCCCTGAGCTCGTTCCAGGATCCGGTGACGGGGGTGGTGCGGCCCCGCCGGTGGGTTCCGGCGTAGCGTTCCAGACCCTCCAGGAAGGCCAGGGTGCGGCTGGTGGAGAAGGCGTTCTCCTGGCCGCTCCAGGTCACGTCGTTGAGCCCGGCGTAGCCGCGTACGAAGACGCTGCCGGCGACCGGGGCGGTGGTCGGCGACGTGACGTTCAGCCAGGTACCGCCGCCGAGGGCCCCGCACACGGGGTTGGCCAGTGCGTTCTCGGGGATCGGGTAGGAGGAGGCGGCGCGCAGCCGGTACGTGCCGGGGTCGGGCTTGGGCCGAGTCTCCAGGGTGAGCGGGAGTGGCCGCGCCGGGGTGCCGGGCGCAGCGCAGTCCGGGCAGAGGGGATCGGCGAGGAGAGGGTACGTCCGCACCTGGAGCGTCATCAGGTCGAGGCGGGACACCTGAGGGAGGGCACGGTCCGCCGGGTCGGCGGCCGGCGGTGCGGGGGCCGGGTCGGCGTCGAGCAGCGCGGTGCACAGGGCGGCCACGGCGTCGTACGTGTGCCCGCTGAACAGCGGCCAGGCGCCTGCCGGGCGGGGGCCGTCCGGCCCGCCGGTCTCCAGGGCGTCCCGCTCCGAGCGGCTGCGCAGCCTCTGCCAGCGCAGTGCCAGGCAGCGCCCGCAGGCCGGGGCGGTTTTGTCGCCGCCCCAGGGACCGATCAGTACGGCGGAGGCGGTGAGGTGGACACGCGCCCCTGCCCGCAGGTGCGCCCAGGGGTCGGGGGCGCCCCGGTCACCGAGGGTGGCGGCGGCGTCGGTCGCGCCGACCGGCACGACGGCGACGTCGCGGCCGGTGCGGTCGGCGAGCGCCGTGTGGAGGGCGTCGCGTGCGGCCTCCATCGGCAGGCGCCGCGTGGGGGCGCTCACGAGGACCTCGTCCAGCGGAACGTCCGGACCGCGATCACACCGAAGACGAGTGCGAACACGGCCAGTCCGGCGCAGCCGACGGTGACGTCCGAGCCGTCTCCGCGCCCGGTCAGCGCGTGGGACACCGCGTCGTTGAGGTAGCGCAGCGGCATGAGCAGGGAGACCTTCTGCAGCCAGGCGGGCATGGCGTCCAGCGGGAAGAACGACCCTGACAGGAACGCCATGGGCAGCATCAGGAAGTTGGCGACGGCGGCGACCGACTCGGGGGTGTCGGCGAGCGAACCGATGATCACGCCGAGCAGCAGGAACGTGGTGATGCCGAGGACCATCACCGGGATCAACAGCGGCCACCCGGCTGCGGGTTCGAGACCGAACAGCGGCAGCATCGCCACCCCGACGAACAGGAGTGACTGCACCAGCCCCACCGCCAGGGCGATGACGTAGCGGGAGCCGATCACGGCGGACAGCGGGGCCGGGGACATCCGGATCAGCCGGAGGATGTCGTCGGAGCGCCACTGCATCAAGGTGAACGCGATGCCGAACACGGCGGCGTTGGCGACGCCCCAGGACAGCACTCCGGCGGCGGTGTACGAGATGTAGGACAGGCCGCTCTGCTCGACCGCCTGGCCCCGGAAGATCAGGCCGAAGACGACGAGGAAGAGGAGCGGGAAGGCGAAGGTGAAGAACAGAGTCGTCCTGTCGCGGACCTGGGCACGGCAGCCCGCTGCGGTCAGTGCGGCGTACGCGCTCATGACTGGTGCTCCGGGGTGGTTTCGGCGGTGCGGCGGAGGGTGTGCGGATCCCGGGCGAGCCGGGCGGTGAGGTCGAGGTAGACGTCCTCCAGGCTGGGTGTGCGGGTCTGTACGCCGTCCAGGCCCACGAGTTGGTCGAGGGCACTGAGCACCCTGCCGGTGGTGCGGGTCTCCAGGACCAGGGAACCGCCCTGGACGGTGACGCGGTCGACGCCGGCGACGGCCGCCGCCTTCCGCTCGTCCAGCCGGCCGAGCGGCAGCAGGAGCCGGCTCGGTGCGCGGGAGGCGTCCACGAGGTTGTGCGGGCTGTCGGTCACCGCGATCCTGCCGTCGACGAGGATGGCGATGCGGTCGCAGAGCGCCTCCGCCTCGTCGAGATGGTGCGTGGTGTAGACGATGGTGCGCCCTTCCGCCTTCAGCCCGCGCAGTACGTCCCAGAGGTCGCGCCGGGCCTGCGGGTCGAGGGCGGCGGTCGGCTCGTCCAGGAAGATCAGCTCGGGGCCGTGGACGAGGGCGGACGCGATGGCGAGGCGCTGACGCTGCCCCCCGGAGAGGTTCTCCACCTGGACGTCGCGCTGCCCGGTGAGCCCCACGGAGTCGAGGGTCGCGTCGACGGCCGCCCGGGAGGCCCCGTAGAGCGCGGCAACGGTGCGCAGGTGCTCGTGGGCGGTCTGACGTACGAAGAAGGCGGAGGACTGGGTCTGTATGCCGATGCGGGGCAGCAGGGTGGTGTTGCGGGGCCACGGGGACTCGCCGAAGAGGGCGACCGATCCGGTGTCGGCGTGGCGCAGCCCTTCCATGATCTCCACCAGGGTGGACTTGCCGGCTCCGTTGGGGCCGAGGAGACCGAAGAACTCGCCCCGGCTGATGTCCAGGGACACGTCGTCGACGGCCTGCCGGTCCCCGTAGCGTTTGGAGACCCCCTGCACGTGGACGGTGGTGGGCGTGGGTCGCATGGCCTGTTCCTCACTCATGTGGTGCGTGGTCCTTCGGTTCGGGTGCGTGCGAGCGGTCGGGTCACGTGAGAAGCAGGAGCACGCCGGTGCAGGTACCGGCCACGGCGAGCAGGATCAGGAGGACCGACCCGGTGCCGTACGCCGTGTAGATCAGCCGGGCGCGGCGGGGATAGGCGGAGGCGGCCTCGGGGCGGGTGCGGCGCAGGGCGAGGTAGGCCCTGGTCTCGGGGGCGAGGTGGGCGGTGCGCAGGAGGTGGCCGAGCATCCGGTAGCCGTCCAGCGGGGGGAGCGGGACGAGGTTGCTCAGCGCCTGGACGCTGCCGAGCAGCAGCAGTCCGGCGAGCAGGGGGCGGGCCGGGGCGCCGCCGGGGAGCGTGGACCACCAGATCCCGAACGGCAGCAGCAGGACCAGGTTGATGTACGCCCCGGCCCCTGCGATCACGAGTTTGGCGCGACGGCCGGGTATGAAGAGGTAGTCGTCGACGGTGCAGTACAGCATCGCGGCCGGGAAGCGCCACCGCAGGCCGATCTCGGCGACATGGCCGCCGAAGTGCTGGGCGGCGACGCCGTGGGCCAGCTCGTGGACGGTGATGCTGATCCACAGGAAGAGTGCGACGGCCCCGAGTACCACGGGTTGGCGGGTCAACTCGGCTGCGCCGCGCATGAGTTCGCCGGTGTTCAGGGCGAGGAGCAGCACCAGGGCGAGCACGGCGGCGAGCAGCGGCAGCTGGATCGCGCGGTGCAGCAGGGGGCGCAGGATCCGGTGCAGCCGGGCGGTGGTCGCGTCGGCGTCGGCGACCAGCCGGCGGGTGCCGCGCCAGAGACTCTGCGCGGGTACTGCGGAGGGTACCGGGGCCGGCGGGTCGGGTGCGCCGTCCAGCAGGCCGCGCGCGCCGAGGAGGCCCAGGAGCCGGAACCAGCTGTCATCGGCGAGACGCCGGCCGAAGCGGGCGGCGTACTCGGGAGCCAGGTCGTCCAGGTCCCTGGTGCCGTCCAGCCGCGAGATGACGAAGTGCTCTTTGGTCCTGACCTCCGACACCGCGCCGGTGGCGGGGTGCCGGATGAGGTGCACGATGCGGGGGCCGCGCAGCAGGGGCGGGCCGATCCGGACCCCGGCCCGCAGCGCGGGACGGTAGGCCCGGGTCGCACCAGGGTCCACCGGGGCGGGGACGTCGGGGGTGGCGCTCATGCGCCGGCCGCCTTCGGCGCGCCCGCCGCGTCCGGCGCTCTCAGGACCTGGCCGAGCATGAAGGAGAGGTACGCCTCGTCGCGGATCGTCACGTGGAGCCGGTTGTTCGTCATGTGCATGTAGGGGGACAGGAGCCGGGGCAGCACGGCGGGCACATGGGTGACCGCCTCCAGCGGTGCCACGTCCGCGGGCTGTGCGCGTTCCTGACCGGTGTCCTCCCGGGCGGGCCCTTCCCAGGCCGGGAACAGCAGTTCGCCCCGGGTGGTCAGGTCCTCGATCCGGCCTCGCAGTTCGAGACAGTGCTCCGCCCAGCCGCGCAGGAAGCGCGGCAGCCGCCCCAGCTCGCCGCTCCGGACGGAGGTCCGGATCTCGGCGAACCGGCGTCCCAGCTGGGGAGCCATCCGCGCGTACGTAGCCTCGTACTCCTCGGAGCCGATGAAGCCGGTGCCGGGAAAGGCCCGGTGCCAGAAGGCGTAGTAGCTGTCCAGGTAGTCCGCGAGGCGGTCCTCCTCGGGCAGGAAGCAGCCGGCCATCACCATCATCAGCTGGGCGGAGGTGCCGAGCAGCACGGTCCGAAGGTGCAGGTTCATGGTGCGGAAGGCGTCGATGACCAGGTCGCTGGAGTGGCGGAAGTGCCATTCGGCGAGCTCGACGCCGGCCGGTCCACCGTATTTTTCGTACTCCGGGGCGTAGGGCTCGTACGCGAAGGAGTTGTTCGGCCGCAGGTTCATCCTGCCGTCCCCGCCCATGAAGCGGGCGCGGTCCTCGCCGGGGAACTCGATGTCGAACAGTGCGTTGTAGAAGTCCTTCAGGAAGCCGGAGTCGACCTCGTACAGGGCCGGGCGGCTGCGGAGGAAGCCGCTGAGCGCCTCCTCCGCCCGGCGCTTGACCTCGGAGGCGGCCTCTGCAGATGCGGGGCGCAGCCGGAGGCGGACGTGCGGGCCCTCCAGCCAGTAGTTGATGAAGAAGTGGCCCGCGAGAAGCCCGTCGGCGGTCAGGCCGTCCACCAGCGGCCGAACGCAGTTGACCAGCATCGGCTGCGGGCTGGCGGCGTAGAAGACGTGAAGTGCGATCCACTCCCCCGGCGACTCGGCCGCCGGTTCGGTGGTGGCGGGGCGGGGATCGGTCAGTTCCGGCATGTTGGGCCGTCCTCGGTGCGGGAGGGGCGGGAAGTGAAGGTCTCTACGGCCAGTTCGGCCACGTGGCGGCCCTGTGCGGAGGTCAGGTGCAACCCCTCCTCGGTGGGGAGCATCTCGCGCAGGATCACCGCGGTCCCCGGGGTCCGGTCCACGAGGGCTTCGAACGCGGTCAGGGAGAGGGGGCTGTCGAAGTCCACGTACAGGGGCTTGGCACCCGGGGTGCGGCGGCCGGCCCCGAGGATCGTGGCGAAGACCTGGTCGGGCAGCCCGTGGCTGCGGCGCCAGCGCTGCCAGTCCAGGTACCACAGCGCCTCGTCGGCCTCGGGACGGCGGACCGGGAGGGCGGTGGCGTCCGCCGTCCAGCTGCGGCGGCTGACGACCACGTCACCGTGCGCCACCCGCGGCCGGCGGGTGACACCCTCCACGGCGGGGCCCTCCGGGACGCCACCCCAGACGTCGCTCGGCGTCATGGTGCTGGGCGACAGGAGCAGCAGGGTACGGGGGATCTCCGGCAGGGCCACCGGGACGAGGTAGCCGAGGTAGACGGGAATGACCTCGCGGTCCAGCCGGCGCGAGCGCAGCACGAGGCGGTCGGCCACCTCGTCGTGGACGAGGTAGAGGTCGTCCAGGTGTATCCGGTCGGCCTCGGGCACGGTGGACGTCTCTCCGGGGCAGACGATCTGGTAGTCCGTCATACGGCCGTGGAGGTTGAGGTTGCTGGTGACCGTACCGCCCGTCACTTCGGCGAACACCGCTCCGAAGGGAAGCCGTCCGCGCAGTTCGTCCCGCAGCCGAGCGGAGAGGCCGGGGGCGTCGGTGGGGTCGTAGACGTGGGTGAAACGGCTGAAGGGGAAGGCGAGTCCGCCGTACGAACGGTTCAGGACGACCATGGGGCCCTCCGGGTGGCCGGGGACGGGCCCCGACACCTGGATGTGATGGCTCTGCGGAATGAAGTCGCCTGCCACTGAGGCGAGTTGCCCGGCGACGGAGGCGAGGAGGTCATCCGGCAGCTGCACCTCGTCGGCCGCTCCCTCCTTCGACCACAGCTCCCTCATGCCGGACACGAAGCCTCGGCGGGCGTCGTCCAGGGTCCGCAGCGCGCTCTGGCCGAGCCAGTTCTCCTCCGGGACGTAGACGCCGTCCTGGTCGAAGGCGGTGCGCTTGGCGGTGAACGAGGTGTACTGGTCGAAGAAGTCCTCGTGGAAGTCGTGGACCAGGCCGAGCAGGTCGTCACAGCGTCCACCGCGCCCGTGGCGGGCCGTGAAAAAGCCGCGCAGGGTGATGCGCTGGGGCAGTGTGATGTCGAATATGGGCAGGACGCCCTCGACCGCCCGCAGGGCACGCCCGGTCTCGCCGGCCAGCAGGCCCGGCGGGCAGACGAGGTCGCCGCCCGCACTGACGTCCTCGTACAACAGGGTCTGCGGGAGGGTCGGTTCAGCGGCGCCGAGCTCCTTCTGCGCCTGGAGAAGTCCTTCGCGCAGGGTGCGCAGCAGCTCCCGGCGGGTACGGACGTCGGCGGCCGGGTACGCCGCGAGGCACGCGGCCGGACCGTCCAGGCTGTCGGCCGCCGTTCCGGCCCAGGGAACCCCCAGCCCGCGCAGGGCCTCCTGGAAGGAGCGCAGCGGGTCAGGGCTGTGCACGTCGGTGCGCAGTCCCGGCACCCGGACCATGCCGAGTTCGAGCAGCGCGGTGGCGTACCGCTCGCACTCCGAGCGCTCGGCACCGTGCTCGGCGCGGAGCCATTCGACCAGGTCTCGGTGGCGCAGCCCCTCGCGGCTGCCGAAGAGGGCGAGCAGCCGCTCCAGGGTGCCGCTGGTGCGCAGGTAGAACAGCCTGTCGCGTACGGCGTCGAAGGTCACAGCTGCGCTGTCGTCCCCGGCGGTCACCCACTGGCGCACATAGCGCACGCGGTCCGCGTCACGGGCCCAGCCCGGGGAGAGCACGACGGGCAGGTCCTGGCGGCGCACCGGGTCGGCCAGGACGAGATCGGCGATCCGGTTCAGAGCGACGACGCTGAGCCGGACGTGACTGGTCCACTCCTCGCCGACCCGCAGGGCGGCGGTGGTGTCGGCCGGGTCGCCGTCGAAGGTACCGAGGGCCACCGCGGTGAGCGTGGAGAACGGGCTGGTCTTGCAGGCGGTGCGGTAGAGGTAGGTGAGTGCGGACCGCTCGATCTTCCGCATACGGCCGCCGGGTTCGGCCCGGGTGTCACTCAGGTAACCGTCGAGCCGCGCGTCCAAGGCGGGTGACGCGAGCAACAGCCCCTTGCGGAAACGGTCGTGGGACAGGTGAGTGCGCAACTCGGCTCGTGCACAACGCAGTTCTTCGGCCAGTCCCACGGATCCCTTCTCCAGCAGCGCGCCGTAGCGTGCCCGCTCGGCGAGCCAGGCCGAGGCGCGGTCGCCGATGGCCTCGTCGAGACCGGAGACCAGGCGTACGGAGGCCGAAGGGGCCGCGGGCAGACGGTTGTTGTACACCTGGCGGCGCAGGGCGAGCAGGGCCCGGCGGGCAGTGCCGCCCGCCGCGTCGGCGGCCGGGACCAGTCCGTGCAGCAGGTCGCTCAGTGCGGCACCTTCGCGGGCGAGGTGCTCCTCCTGGGCGAGGATCTCGTCGGCCCATCGCCGGGTGCGGGGGCAGCGCAGCCCGTGGACCGCCTCAACGGGCAGCCCGGCGGCCCGGAGCACGAAACGCCGGCCGGGCTCCCACCGGCCGGTCTCGCGGGGAGCGGTGTCGGACGTCAAGAGGGTCATCAGGTCTCCCCGTCAGGCGATCTCGTGGCGGAAGTCGGCGGGCCGGGGCCGTTCGTTACCGAGGGGCATGATCAGCAGGGGCGCCTCGTCGCCCCCGGCCAGGCCGAGCTTCTCGATGAAGGAGATGTTGTCGAAGCCCAGCGCCACGCCCGCGCCGACCCCGAGGGCCGCGGCAGCGACGTAGAACGTCTGGGCCACGGCGCCCGCCGTGCCGACGGCGAGCCGGTAGCCGCGGTCCCCGACCGCGTCCAGGACGGCGGTGGTCCGGACGGTGGGCACCAGGACGGCGCCCGCCTGCTCCAGGTTGTAGTTGGCCAGGAAGTAGTTCTCCTGGAGGAAAGCCCCCTGGTGACCGGCCTCGACGAGCCGCAGTTCGCCCGTGTCCGGATCGTAGGCGTACGCGCCAGGTTCAATGCCCTCCACATGGCTGACGAAGGCGTAGAGCCGCGCCTGCCGCACGGCGCCCTCGGGGTCGGCGTCGCTCTCCAGCGAGGTCGCCGCGCAGGCCGCGAGGACCGCCGAGAGCTGGGCCGGGGTGAGCGGCCGGGCGGCGTCGAAGCGGCCGAAACTGCTGCGCCGCTCCCGCAGTGTCCGGCGCACGGGTGCGTCGGGGAAGGCCGCGGCGGGCAGCGCGACGCGGGTGCCCCCGGCGGGCACCGGCAGGGCGGCAGCCGGGGCGAGCGCGCCGGGGGCGGGACGGCCGGCCGCGTGCGCGGTGGTCGCGGTGTGCATGGCACGCACGGTCGGGAAGTCAAGGACGGTACGCGACCGTTCGACGTCCCGGTGCCGGACGGCCGGGTCGGGTCCTGGGACGGTGACCGTTCCGGCGGAGGGGCGGCGCTCGCCGGCCCAGCGCAGCGGGACGACGGCGAAGACGGCCTCCTCCTCTCCCGCTGTGCCGAGCAGCCCGTTCAGCCGGGGCTCGTCGAACCACAGGACCGGCGCGGTCCGCAGCCCGCGGGCACCTGCCCAGATCCGCCAGGTCTGTACGAGTGTGCCGAGGTCGGTGGAGACCACGTGGTAGGAGAAGCTGTTGTACTTGAACGTGTTCTGCCAGTACTTGACGCCGAGGATCAGGTACTGGTCCGTCTCCAGCGCGTCGGCGGGCGCGTCCGGGCCGAGCGCTTCGCGGATCCTGGCCGAGACGTCACCGGTCAGCAGCCGCTGCACGGCATGCCGGTGGACGTCGTAGTAGTGGATACCGGGAGTGAGCGGACCGGACGGGCCGCACGCCCAGTAGATGCTGACCGGATAGAGCCCGCCGCCGCCCGCCGTGCCCCTCGACCAGTTGGCGTGGGTGTAGAAGGGCAGGCCCGACAGGTCGCTGTTGGCCTGGATCCCGAGGCGGCGGCCAGTCAGCCCGTACGAGTCCTTGAGCATGGCGGAGAGCAGCGGAAGCGTGAAGCCTGCCGGGTCAGGCGCGACGGCGGGATGCGGCGCGGATGCGCACGCCGGGAGCAGCCCGCGGGCCACCGGAGCGTCGGGGAGGCCGTCGCCGTCCGGCAGGACGCAGGGCTCCACTGCGGGGTAGAACTTCCCCTTGCGCGGCCCGTCGGGCCAGTTCGGCACGAAGTCCGCAGGTTCCATCGGGACGCGGCCCCGGTGCAGGACGGCGTCGGCGTACTCGTGGGCGTACCCCATGGGGCCGGCCCCCTTTCTGATGGGCGTGCCGAACGGATGGCCCGTCACGGGAACGGGTGCGGCGCTGGGTTGAGGCCGGCATCCCCGAGGACGGTGCGCATCCGGGGCATGCGGCGGGCGCGCTGACGGGACCAGCCGAAGTCGATGGGGACGAGACCTGGCACCAGGACCTTCACCGTGTGCAGCCCGACCGCGCGCTGCTCGGGCAGGGTCTGGTCGACCACCACGACGTCGTACCCGGCGGCGGTGACCGCGCCCACCGAGCGCTGCAGGTCCTCGCGCAGGTCCGGGGCGGCGGGGGCGCCGTCGGCGTCCGGCCACACCAGGTCTGCGACGGTGAGCATGGGTTCCGGGACTTCCTGGCGCAGCAGGAAGTCGGCGTGCCGCCCCATCTCCGGGACACCGTAGGCCAGCGGGTGGTCGTGCAGGGTGGTGACCCGGTCGAAGTCGGAGGCCATGGCACGCAGCCGGGCCTCGTCGCGCCGGGTGCGGCCGACCAGATTGACCGAGTCGGTCGCGATCTCGCAGAGCGCGGAGTCCAGCGCGGACTCCGGGTCGAGACCCGCGCCCGCTCCGAAGCACATGCGCCCCACTCCCCCGTCGAAGCGCTCGGCGACGGCGGTGACGACGGGGACGGGGAAGCTGATCCGGGTGTCGAAGAAGCGGGCCCGGTAGCCGTACATGGCGAGCCGGTCCACCATGTGCCGGGTGGCGGGGCGGGCGCTGGTCGCGGGGTCGATCTCCCGAAGGGGCAGCCGCCCGTACCATGCGAGCAGGAAGGCGTCCCGCTCGACGACCTCCATCAGCCCGAAGTAGGCGGCCTCTTCCGTACTGCCGCCGGAGGCACAGCCGTTGGAGCTCTCCTGCACGAAGCGGTTCTCCAAGCCGGGGGCGTGGTAGTAGGCCAGGATCTCGGGGACCGGGCGAGGCCTGGCGTCACGCAGGGACCAGCCCCACACCCAGGGGATCTCCCGGTCCGGGGCGAAGGGGCGCACCCGGGGGTTGGCACGGTAGAACTCCTCGGAGTACAGACCGGTTTCGCGGGGGTCCAAGGCGTCGGGGCCGAGATCGTCCAGCGACGCGGTGAGGCGGGTGGTCTTCGCCCGGGCGCGCATCCCGGCATAGCGCTCCAGCCCTTCCAGGACGCCGATGCGCTGGCTGTGCGCGTAGGTGCCCGCGTGACCGCCCCAGAAGGTCTCGCGCAGGTACTCCCCGGACCGGGTGGAGAAGCAGCCGACCGTCGCGGAGGTGGTGGTGGAGGCAACATCGCAGATGACGGACGGGCCGAGCGCGCCCCAGTGCGGATTGGCGTAGGCGTCCACGGGCAGTTGGTAGTCCTCGATCCGCCGCACCCGGAAGGCGCCGTGCCGGTACTTGGGTGCGGGCTCAGGGGCGTATGCGGCACCGTCGGCGGTATCCGGCCGGGGCGCCCCGCAGTCGGGGCACTCCGGATCGGGCACCAACGGGTGGCTGCGCACGGTCATGGCGTCCAGGTCCACCAGATGCACCCTCGGGTACGGGCCCGGGTCCGGATCCGAACCGGTGAGGCCGGCCAGGAGCGCGGCCACGGCTGTCACGGCGAAGGGCACGGCGTACGGCCATTCGCCCACCGACCATGTGGCGGAGCGGAGTTCGAGCCCTTCTCGAAGCGGTACCGAGCGCACGCCCTGCCATCGGCGCGCCAGGCAGGTCCCACAGCCGGCCGCCCGGCCGTCGGTGGGCCATGGCCCGACCAGCACCTGCCGCCCGTACAGGTGGACGGGCACAGCTCGCCGTTCCGCCGGAGCGGCGCCGGTGCCGGCGTACGCGTCGCGGACGCCGAGAGGAGCGACCCCGACGGCGGGCGCGGCGGGCGCGAACTCGCCGAGTGCGCGCTCCAGGGCCTCGGCGAAGCGACGCGCGCACCCGGCCCGTGCGGTGGTCCCGGAGCGCTCAGGTGCCCGTGTCGGCGCGGAGACGTCAGCACGCATCGGTGACTGCCCGGGTGAGCAGGACGCGCACGGTGCAGACGCCGGCGGTGGGCAGGTCAGCGGCGTACGTGGGCGCGACCAGCGCGTCCCTGCCGGTGGCACGCAGGCGGTCCAGGACGTGGGTCCAGTCAGTGGCGGGGCCGACCGGACCGGACTCGGAGCGGGTGACCGTGATCAGGGCCGCGTCCAGGTCACGGAGGAGGGGGTCACCGGTGTCGGGCGCGGCGCCCGCCCCGCCCTCGGCGTCGGCCGCGTACTGCGTCTCGCCGAGCAGATCCCGGACGGCGTCGACGACGGCGCCCGAGGAGTCAAGGGCGGCGCCGACGGCCCAGAGGGCGGATCCGGACGCCCGGGCCAGGACGACGTGGGCGCCCGAGCGGCGGGATTCGCCGAGGTCGAGCAGTTCCACGGCCAGACCCAGGTGGGCGGCGGAGCGGAGGAGGAACGTCACCTCGGGGTCGTCTCCGAGCGCCCCGTGCGGGATCACGGTCACCTCCCCCGCCTGCCTGACAGCCCGGCCCAGGGCGTCATGGGCGAGCGCGGAGAGCAGTCCGCAGCCGGCCGCCTCCGGAAGGTCGGCCCCGGCCCCCGCACCTGCGCGGGTGGGCTCGAAACGCCGGTCGGCGTTGTCGCGGCCGAAGGGCCGCACGGCCCCTGCGGGCACCCGCACCTGCTCCTTGGTGACGAGCGAGGTGGCGGGGCTCCAGGCGGTAGGGGTGGCGAGGCCGGTACCGGAGGCGATGGTGAGGACCGCCGGGTCCACGGCGGGCACCGTGTCGTCCACGGTGGGGGCTGCGAGCACCACATACTCGGCGTAAACAACCGCCGCCGCGTTCAGGGCACGCAGCCGGGCCCCGGCGGTGTGGTGGACGTCGAAGGCGGTGACGGTGCGAAGTCCGCGCGGGCCCAGGCCGACGGCGACGGAGCCGACCTTCAACGGGGTCTGCGTCAGGGGCTCGTCCGCGTAGTGGGAGAAGGCCCCGGCGTGCGGGCGGACCAGCACGGATCGGCGCTCCAGTTCGGCCAGCGGGCCCTGGGCGGCATCGTCGTCCGGTGCGGTGGCGACGGTCGGCAGGAAGGCCGGGCGCGCAGGGGCCGAGGACAGGTCGACCGGTTCGGGGGAGGTCGCGACAGGGGCACAGAACGGGCAGCGCGGGTGGGGCAGGAGTGGCTCCGAGGCAACGTCGAACGACGCCATGTCCTGGATGAGCAGCTTGTTCCGGGTCTCGGCGGGGAGCGCCTCCGTGACCAGACGGAACACCTCGTAGCCGAGCAGGTTGCCGAGCATCGCGGCGAGCGGCCCGGCGGGCTGGGCGCCTGACGTGCCGGTGCCCAGGGCGAGCCCGCTCCACAGGTCGGCGGCCGCGTCGCCAGCTCCGCCGGCGGCGCCGAGCCGCAAGGCGGCACACGACCAGCAGCCCGTCGACCCGGCCGTCATCACCGGTCCGACCACCGCCCGGGACCCGTACGTCCAGGCGGGCAGCAGCGTCCGGCCCTCGGGCACACCTTCCCGCAGGAGGGCGAGCACGGTGGCCGGTACGCCGGGCCCGGCGGCGGCCACCACGACGTCGTACCCCTCGTACGCCGCCCAGCCCGCCGGTCCGGCCGCGGTGTCCGGCAGCACCGCCAGTTCCACGGGGCAGCCCTGTTCGGCGAGTCCGGCCGTCTCGCGGTGGACGGTCGCGAGCTCCTCGGTGGCGATGCCCGCGGAGCCGTCCAGCAGCGCGGGAGCGACGGCCACGGCGGCACAGCCGTTGCGGATCAGCGACAGCACGCACCAGCGGGCCACCGGGCCGTCGCCGAGTACGGCGACCCGGGTGGTGCGATAGCGGGCGAACCGGGTACCGGCGTCGTCGGCGTAGTGGTCGATGTAGGCGATCTGCTCGGCGAAGCGGGCGGTGACGGCCGGGGATACGGTGAGGGCGTCGACCGGCCTCTCCTCGGGCGGCGGCACCGGACGGGCGAAGCCACGCGCGTAGAGCGCCGCGACGAGTTCGCCCACCATCGCCTTCTGCCGCTCCCCGAAGCCCTGGCAGATCTCCTCCACGGATCTGCTGCCGTCCAGGTGAGGCACCAGGAGGCTGGCGAACCGGTAACCGGACTTGGCGGTGAGCTGGAACCCGCCGTCCGCGTTGTGGAAGATCACCCCGCTCGGCGTCTCGGTGAACAGGACGTCGCGCCGGACTCGCGGCCGGGTACCGGCGGTCTGTGCGTACGGCGTTGTGGTTGCCATGCGTGCGTCACACCTCTTGTTCGGGGGGGGGCGGCCCGGGGTCGGGACCTTTTCGCTTGTGGTGCCGGGGGCACGGATCTCGGGCGCCTGACGGGGTGCAGGGGATGGGGCTCGTGATCTTCTATGGAGTGGAGTGGGGTGTTCGTCGGGGCCCGGCGCAGAGCCGGGCTCGGTCGGTCAGCGTCAGCGCAGGGCGGCGGCGCTGCCCACCGCGGGGATCTCCTGGCGCCGGGGCGGGCGCACCAGGGTCGTCGGCGCGTGTCCTTGGCCGGGTGCCGTGGCCCGCCGGGCGTGCGCCCGGAGCAGGTCGTGCATCCAGAAGGCTCCGGGCCTTCCCTCCTCCAGGAGGCCGGCGTCGAGGAGCCGCTCCATCACCTCCTCCGCCATCTCCGCCGGGATGCCCAGAACAGCGGCGGCCTCGTCGGCGGTCAGCGGGTCAGGCGCTCCGGCAAGCCTCAGATGCGCCTCGGCCAGCGCCGGGGGGAGCCGCTCCAGCGCCTCGTCCAGGGTCAGCGGCACCGACATCCGGGGATCGTCCGCCAGGGTGAGCCGGGCGGGCAGATCGCGGCGCAGCCAGTCAGCGCAGTCGGCCAGGGGCAACCGGGGCCGGGTGAGCAGCCGGGCGGCGGCGATGCGCAGCGCCAGCGGGTGGTGCCCGCACACGGCGGCCAGCAGACGGGCGGCCGAGGGCTCGGCCTCGACCCGTTCACGGCCGAGTACGGCGATGAGCAGAGCGTAGGACTCCCCGGGTTCGAGGGCGCCCAGGCGGTGCACGGTGCCACCGTGCGTGGCGACGAGTGCGGCGAGCCCCATCCGGCTGGTGACGATCGCGGCGCCCCCCGCATTGGCGGTCAGTAACGCCCGTACCTGGTCGGGGTGGACGACGTCGTCCAGGATCAGCAGGGCCCCGCCACGCCCCGCGGCGGACGTGGCAAGTGAACGGCGCAGGTGCTCGGTGGCTTCGCGCACGGGCTGCGGGGTGCCGTCGGGGCGGGTCATGGTGATCAGGACACAGCCACCCGGGTAGTGGGCCGCCACCGTGTGGGCGGTGTGCAGGGCGAGCGCGGTCTTGCCGATGCCGGGCGCTCCGGAGAGCACCGCGACGGGCACGCGCCCCGGCAGGTCGCGATTGGACTTCAACAGGTCAGCCAAGGCGTCGACTTCGCGCTCACGACCGGTGAAGCACGGCACGGTGGGCAGCGGTGCGTTCTCCGAGGCCGTGTCGTCGGGTCGTCCAGCGGGGCCGGCCCGATCCTCGGCGCGGGCGCCCGCTTCTCCACCGGTCGCGTGCCCGGTCCGGGACTCCGACGCCGGTGCGACCGAGACGGAGACACGGCCCGTCTCGGTGCTGCCGAGGTCGTCGCCGCGCAGGATCGCCAGTTCGAGCCGCCGGAGTCCGGCCTGCGGGTCGACACCGAGTTCGTCCCGCAGGTAGCCCTTGATCCGGCGGCACTCCGCCAACGCCTCGCTCTGCCGACCGGTGCGGTACAGCGCCAGCATGAGCTGCTCCGCGAACCGTTCGTGGCCCGGGTATACGCGCGTAACCTCCCAAAGATCAACGAGCGTCTCGCGGCAGCGACCGCGCTCCAGCTCGACGTCGCAGACCCGCTCCAGCACCCGCAGCCGCTCCTCCGCGAGCCGAGGCACCTCATCCCGGTGCAGCAGGTCGGAGGGCACGTTGGCGAGCAGCGGGCCCCGCCACAGCGCGAGCGCCTGGCGCAGGGTGTAGAGCTCGGACTCACCCCCGGAGGCGCCCGCCCGGTCCACGAGCTGCCGGAAGTGAAGCAGATCGAGGGTCTCGGCATCTGCGCTCATGCGGTAACCGCCGGCCACCGCCACGACCGCCTGGTCCTCGATGCCGTACTTCGCGAAGATCCGGCGGAGCCTGAGGACGCAGCTCTGCAGCGCGGCCTTGGCGGTGGCCGGCTGCTCCTCACCCCAGACGACGCCACGCAGATGCTCGGTGGAGACCACGGAGCCGGGGCGGATGAGCAGCGCGGCCAGCAGTGCGGTCGGCTTGGAGGGCGGCAGAACCACTACGTCCCGCCCGTCGGTGATGCTCAGTGGCCCGAGCAGTTGGAATCGCACTCTCGCCCGCCTTCCCCTCGTACCTCGTCCCGGCCCGCACCGTGCGGTCGACCCTCCGGCTCACTGCCAGCCGAAGTCGTGACGGCCCCGGCCGGGAACGGGTGGGCCGGGGGGAGCCGGGGGACGGACGTGGCCGGAGGCTCCACCGGAGAGGGGCGCCCCGACGGACGCGGCGGCGGCCGGAGCGACGGGTGGGGTCCCGGCCCGGGCCGGAACGGCAAGGATGACGACGGCGAACCCGGCGAGGACGAGGGGCACGAGTCCCGGACAGGAAGCGCGGTGGAGGCGGGTCATATGAGGAGCCCTTCCGACTGTCTGTGGGAAGCGGTCTGCAGCATGGCGAGTTTTGTATGAAGTGATGCAACGGTGAAGGTGGGGCCGGTGGACCGATGAGGCCATGGCCTCTTCCGTCCAGTCTTCGTGAACCCGGCCGCACTGGCGCGAAAGGCCCCTGCCCGAACGGACGGGCTCGTGTCATGATCTCTGCCGAAGCATCATCGGAGAGTCGAAGAGAATCCATCGTGACCTGCGGCGACAACCATCCGGGGGGCGCCCGTCTCCTGGCAAGGAGATACGATGCTCGGCCCTTTGGGTCTGGATGCCACGGCCGAGGCCGTGTACCGCGCGCTGCTCGGCCACCCGCACGCCACCGCCCCGGAACACTGCTCGCGACTCAACCTGACGCTGAATCAGTTTTACTCTGAAATATCTGAGTTGACGGACCTGTCACTCGTCCGTCCCGCCACAGGTGACGACACCCGCCTGGTCCATGTGGTCGATCCTAGGCTCGCCCTGGAGACACTGCTGGCCCGCCAGCGTGCCGAACTGGCGGCGCGGGAGCAGCAAGTGCGGGCGGGCGAGGCGGCGGTGGCCGATCTCCTCAGCGCGCTGCCGGCCTCGGCCCCCGGCACGGGTGGGTCGCCGGTGGTGCACCTGGACGGCGTCGACCATGTCCGGGACTATCTGGACCGGCTGCACGAGGAGGTGACGGAGGAGATCCAGACCTTCGCCACGGGTGGTGCGCAGACCGAGGAGAACATGCGCGCCTCCCGCCCGCTCAACCAGCGGCTGCTCGGGCGCGGCGTGCGTATGCGCACGGTCTACCTGGACAGCATCCACAACCACGCCCCCACTGTCGCGCACGTGACCTGGCTGGCCTCGCTGGGCGCCGAGGTCCGTACCGCGCCGTCGCTCAGCACCCGCATGATCATCGCCGACCACCGAGTGGCGTTGGTGGCTCTGGACGACCAGGACTCCTCGCTGGGGGCGCTGGTGGTGACCGGGAGGGGGCTCATCGCGTCGTTGGAGGCGTTGTTCGAGAGCGTCTGGGACCGGGCGGAACCGCTGGACCAGGCGGAACCGCCGGGCCGGGAGCAGAAGCACGATGACAACACGCTGACCCGCCAGCAGCACGAGACGCTGCGGCTCCTGGCCCGGGGGTACACGGACGAGGCCATAGCCAAGAGGCTCGGCGTCTCCCCCCGCACCGCCCGCCGCATCGCCACAGGCCTGCTCGTGCATCTGGACGCACGCAGTCGCTTCCAGGCGGGCGTTCACGCGGCCCAGCGGGGCTATCTGCGAGCAGGTGGGCCCAAGCCGTAAGGGGGCGGGGGTACCAGCGAACCGCCGGCGCTCGACCGGAGGCCCGCTGGGCAGGCCCGGTCCTGCCGGCGACGAGTGGCCCACTTCCGCCGTCCTTGAGCACGCTGATCGCGGCCGAAGACATCGAGGCCACCCCCATCGGGCTCCCCACGACTGCCGGGCGCCCTACCCTGCCGGAGCCGTCGTCCCGAGTCACCCACTGGCGGAGGAGCGGATTGCTGCTCTTCAGTGATCGTCTGCCTGCGTCCACCATCCGACTGCCGCCTCCGCTCGCTCATCCGCGGTCGCCGTGCGCCGCTCCGGTACAGTGACACCCCGTACGTCACCAGTCAAGGCAGTGACGAATGGAGGTGCCCTCTTGAGACGTGAGGCAGGGCGGCGGCTGCACCCTTGCTCCCGCACGGCAGCCGTGGACCACAGGGCCGGGTTCTTGCGTCCCAATTCGTCACCATTTAGACTGGTGACATGATGCATGCGTTCGCAGGAGGTGCCCAGTCCCTCGACTTCGCAGGAACCCTGCGCTACCGACACCGGGCCAACCCCCGCGAAGACATGCACTCCCCCGTCGCCCTCAGCACATGGTTTCGCGAGAGCGGCATCCTGGACCGTGAAATTCCGTGCGGACCGACAGACCTCCGCGACGCCTGGATCCTCCGAGAAGCCGTCTACCGACTGATCCTGGCGAAGATGTCCGGCCACGTCTCCGATCAGGACGCCCTGACACTCGTCAACGACTATGCGCGCAAGCCCGCCCCCGTCCCCCAGCTCACCCCGGACGGGCAGCGGCATGTCGCCGAGCCGTCCGTCGAGCAGGCGTTCGCCGCCGTCGCCCAGGACACCATCTCGACCCTCGGCGGGCCGGAGGCGGCACTGCTCAAGGAGTGCGGCAATCCAGAGTGCTCGCAGGTCTACATCGACCGCTCCCGGGGATCACGTCGGGAATGGTGCGCCATGGACCCGTGCGGCAACAAGATCAAAGCCGCGGCTTACCGAGCCCGCAAGCGCATGGGCGAACTGAAGGCGACTTCCAGTCGCTCGCGATAGCCGGGCACCCCGGCCATGAGCGCCGGACAGACTCAAGACGGGGCACAGATCGCGGCCACCTTCCCGAGTAAGCCGGCGGCGACCGCTCGGGCCGCCCCGATCGGCCCGAGCGGTCGCGGTGATCATCTTCCCGCTCGACCGCCCCCGCCCGGCCGGGAGGCCACCTGCCGGAGCACGCAAAGACGATCGCTCACCCGCTTGACCAGTGACGATGAGTAGTGCAATCATTGCGTCACCGATTCAACAGGTGACGCACAGGGACGCACACCTCCGCACGTGACGATCCCCGCTTCTCCGCGTCGATCGGGTCACAGGAGGCAGCAACCTCCACCGGGGACAGGAGACTCCCTGCCGCCCAGCGCACGCCGGACACACAGAGAGGCGCCGAAATGGAGCAGGAACACGAGCTCGTGGACGCGGCACAGCTGCAGCGCACCCTGCGGTTCTCGAAGCTGCCGGATCCCATCCGGCTGACGGACACCGTGGAAGAGCGGCCTGCCGCGCCACGCGACGCTGAAAGCGGTGCCTACAACTCGGACTGGTGGCTCATTCGCATGGGCGGCCTGTGACCCACGGCGCTGGAGGGCGATCGGCCTACTTCCGATCCACCCCCCAGAACGCAGCCGTGACGCACCCGTCAGAGGAACAGAGACATGACGCTCTCCCGAAAGAGATCTGCTTGATGGCCCGCACGTTCATTCTCAGAGTGACCTCGATCGCAGCTGCCGGCGCCGTGACGCTCGGATGCTTCCTGCACATCTTCTAGCCCCGTGACCGGCGGGCCGGGCTCTGGTCGCGCACGGCCCTGTGGCCCGGCCGGATGCCCGACGACGTCCTCGCAGCCCGGTCCCCCGCACCCGCCCCCGAGAGGCCCGCCGAGGGAAGTACCCGGCAGGCCCACGTGGAACCAGCCGACCCGCTTCCTCACCGCGCACAGCCGCCTCGGGCGGCGTCGTACCGGCCGGCACCTCGCACAGCACCGCCGGCCGGTGAGCCTTCCCGGCCACAGCCGGAGGTGGACGGAAAGCTGCGGCGAGCCCGCCCGGAACCGTACGGTAGAAGCACTTCACGCGGACGGGCCGCACGCCCCGCCCGCAGGTACAGCCCGCCCGCGACGGCTGCGAGTCAGCACAGCCGTGGGCCGATGCGCCGCCCCCCAACGCCGTCGCGACACGGCCGGAATCCCGGCAGGGAAAGCAGCTCTTCCCCGGCAACGAGCGGGGCGTCCTCATATCTGTTGATCAGCCCGCCGCCCCAGGCTGCCAGCCACCTCCGAGGACCCTCCAACCGCCCCCTTGATCCCGTCAGGTGCTGCTGTCTCTCGCGCGAACCTCTGTCCCGCCAGAGGACAGCACGCGCTCTTCAGCACGAGGGATAAACGCTCTCCGAAGAGACCTACGCAGCCAACCTCCCCAAAGACCGTCACAGTCAGCGGCGTTGTCACTCCGCTCACTCGTCACCACCCCTCGCAAGGACTGGAACGGATGAGGACGGAGCCACCGGCCCGCTCCAAACCCTGGAAAGCCGACATCCACATCGATATCGGCCTCGATGCCCCCTGGACCGCCCCCAGTTCGGCGCGCTCGCACACCCTAACGTAATCGATTCCGCATGACGAGAGATCACACGCCAACACGAGGGGTGATCATCAAACTAGCAGGTCAAAGGCTCTTGAGTACTCGTCAGCAGCGTTTCGGGCAGGTCACGAAGGGGACTCGGAAGTTGCGAGTCATTCCCAACCTATTGACTTCGGCCGATTCTTGTCGTGATGGTTGCGCCCACCGCTTCGTCGGAGCGGCATCCCGGTGTAAGGAGCAACCTCATGGCGATGCGCGATCGCACTTCCCTGGCCAGGCGCTGCACGCTCGGCGCGGTGGTGCTGGCCCTCACGGCAGCGACGGGCTGCGGTGGCGGTGGCGGCGATGAGAGCGGTTCGGACTCCGCTTCGTGCAAGCCTTCCTCCGGCAAGGTCACGCTGGACTACTGGTCCTGGGTCCCGGGCATGCAGAAGGCCGTCGACGTCTGGAACCAGCAGAACCCGGACGTCCAGGTGAAGTTGAAGACGACCCCCTCGGGCAACGCCGGCACCTATCAGAACCTTTCCAACGCCCTCAAAGCCGACAAGGCTCCGGACCTCGGCCAGATCGAGTACGACTCCCTCGCCAGTTTCCGGATGAAGAACGGGCTGCGGGACATCGCCTCGTGCCCCGGCGTGAGCGACGCCGGGCAGAAGTTCGTGGACTGGACGTGGTCGCAGGTCGAGTTCGGCGCCGACGGCAAGGACGGCGTCTGGGCCGTCCCCCAGGACACCGGCCCCATGGCCCTGTTCTACCGCAAGGACATATTCGACAAGCTCGGCCTCAAGGCACCCACCACGTGGGACGAGTACGCGGCGGACGCCCGCAAGCTCAAGGCGGCGGGCAAGTACATCACCCACTACTCGCAGACCGACCCGAACTGGTTCACCGGTCTGCTCTGGCAGAACAAGGCCACCATGTTCGAGCGCGAGGGCGACGCGTGGAAGGTGACCGTCGACCGGCCCGAAAGCCGTCAGGTCGCCGACTACTGGCAGAAGATGATCGACGACAAGCTCGTCGCCACCGACCTTCAGGGCTTCTCCCCGGCGCTGTACAAGGCTTGGAACGACGGCGAGGTGGTCACATGGATCAGCGCGGCCTGGGGCTACAGCACCATCCGGGACAACGCGAAGTCCACCGGCGGGAAGTGGGCGGTCGCTCCGATGCCGCAGTGGCAGGAGGGTGGCCGGCAAGCAGGCAACTGGGGCGGTTCCACCACCGCGGTGCTCGGCGGCACCGAGCACCCGGCAGAGGCCGCCGAGTTCGCGCTCTGGCTGAACTCCGACCCCGAGGCGCTGGAGATCCTCAATCGTGAAGGCGGCCTCTACCCGGCGTTGAAGACCGGCCTCGACATGCCGGCACTCAAGCAGCCCGTCGACTTCTACGGCAAGCAGAAGATCTTCGACGTCTTCGCCGAGGCCTCGTCCGACGTGGACACCGACTTCACGTGGGGCCCCACGATGACCGACACCTACCGCTACCTCAGCGACGGGACCGCCGACGTCATCGGAGGCAAGGCCACCCTCGGCGACGTGCTCGAGCGGACCGGTTCACAGAGCGTGGACTCCCTGCGCAAGCAGTCGCTCGACGTGACCGGCTGACCGGACCGGTCAACTCCCCTGTTCATCGCCGCCCCGCCCGGGCGGCAAGGAACAGCACCCGCAAAGGCTGCCAACAGTGATACCCACCAGAACACCGGCCGAGGTGCGTCGCCGCCCGCGCCGCACTCTCGCTCCCTACGCCTTCCTCGCCCCGTTCGTCATCCCGTTCGTCCTGTTCACACTCGTACCGGTCGGATACGCGTTCTGGCAGAGCCTGCACAAGACCGAGCGCACGGGCGGGACCTTCGGCCGCACTCACTCCGTCTTCGCAGGTTTTGACCAGTACGCGGCGGTCGTCAAGGAACCCTTCTTCGCCGACAGCGTGCTGCGCGTCGTCGGCTTCGCCCTCGTCCAGATCCCGGTCATGCTCCTGCTGTCCCTGGTCCTCGCCCTGCTGCTGGACTCGGCCGTCGCGCGCGCGAAGCGCTTCTTCCGGCTGGTCTACTTCGTCCCGTACGGCATCCCGGGTGTCGTGGCCGCCCTGATGTGGGCGTTCCTGTACGACCCGCGACTGTCACCCGCCGTCGACCTTCTGCACTCGGCGGGGGCGCACGTGGACCTTCTCGGGCCCGGCGCGATCCTGTGGTCCATCGGCAATGTCGTCACCTGGACGTACACCGGCTACAACATGCTCATCCTCTACTCCGCCCTGCAAGCCGTACCCGCCGACATCGGGGAGGCCGCGCGGGTGGACGGCGCGAGCGGATGGACCGTCGCCCTGCGCATCAAGATTCCGATCATCCGTCCCGCCCTCGTACTCACCGGGGTGTTCTCCATCATCGGTACCTTCCAGCTCTTCACCGAACCACAGGTCTTCCGATCGATCGCCACGAGCGTGACCAGCACCTACACGCCCAACCTCGCCGCCTACTCGCTCGCCTCCGGTGACAACTACAGCGAAGCCGCCGCTCTGTCGGTCCTGCTCGCGGTGGCGACTTTCGCACTGTCCTTCGCGTTCCTGCGCTTCACGTCCCGGAGGCAGGCATGAGCATCCTCACCCGCACCGACGGAGCCCACGCGACCTCGACGCCGGCCGGTCGCAGGCCGCGGACAAGCGCATCGACCGTTGTCACCATGGTCTTCATGATCCTGGTCGCCGGTTACATGCTGCTCCCCGTCTACTGGCTGCTGGTGTCATCGACCAAGAGCCAGGCCGACCTCGTCACCACGCCTGGACTCCTGCCGGCCCAGTGGCACTTCGGTGACAACCTCAGCGCCCTCTTCGACCACCAGGACGGCGTGTACTCCCGATGGCTGCTCAACAGCCTGCTGTACGCGGGCGCGGGCTCGGCCGTTGCGACCGTGCTGGCCGCCGCGGCCGGGTACGCCCTGGCCAAGTACACGTTCCGGGGCCGTGAGGCGATCTTTTCCGTGGTTCTCGGCGGGGTTCTCGTCCCCGCGACGGCGCTGGCACTGCCGCTGTTCCTCCTGTTCGCCGAGGTCGATGCCACCAACACGTTCTGGTCCGTGTTCCTGCCCAGCATCGTCAGCCCCTTCGGGGTCTACCTCTCGCGCATCTTCGCCGCCGCGTCCGTCCCGGACGAGGTGATGGAGGCCGCGCGCGTGGACGGCGCGGGCGAGTTCCGCATCTTCCGTACGATCGCGATGCGCCTGATGTCGCCGGCGCTCGTCACGATCTTCCTGTTCCAGTTCGTCGTCATCTGGAACAACTTCCTCCTTCCCTTGGTGATGCTGCAGGACGAACGTCTCTACCCCGTCACCCTCGGCCTGTTCACCTGGCAGTCGCAGACCAGCCGCCTGCCGGAGCTTCAGACGCTCACCATCGTCGGCGCCCTGGTGTCCGTCGTCCCCATCGTGCTCACCTTCCTCCTCCTGCAGCGCTACTGGCGCGCCGGACTCGCCGCCGGAGCCGTGAAGTCATGACCCCTTCCCTGGCCGACATCACCCGCCGCTTGGGAGGCGTCGCCTACGGTGGCGATTACAACCCTGAACAGTGGCCCCGCGAGACCTGGCTCGACGACGCCCGTCTGATGCGCCAGGCCGGCGTCAACCTCGTCACCCTGGGCGTGTTCTCCTGGTCCCGCATCCAGCCACGCCCTGGGGTCTACGAATGGGGCCTGCTCGACGACGTACTGGACCTGTTGCACCGTCACGGCATCGCCGTTGACCTGGCCACCCCCACGGCCGCCCCGCCGCCCTGGTTCACCCGGCTGCATCCGGATGCCAGACCCATGACGGCCTCGGGGACCCGGCTGGCCCACGGCAGCAGGCAGGTCTTCTGCCCCAGCAGCCCCGCCTACGCCGAGGCCGCCGACAACCTCGTAGCGGAGCTGGCGCTCCGCTACGCCGACCACCCCGCGCTCGTTCTGTGGCACGTCCACAACGAGTGGGGCAACCACAACGCCCTGTGCTACTGCGACACCAGCGCCGAAGCCTTCCGAGTCTGGTTGCGGGAGCGGTACAAGACACTCGACGCGCTCAACGAGGCGTGGGGCGGTGACTTCTGGAGTCAGCGTTACGGTGAATGGGAGGAGGTGGATCCGCCCCGCGACACGACCGCGTTCCGCAACCCGGGGCAGGAACTCGACTACCGCCGCTTCTCCTCGGACGCACTGCTCGAACGGCACCGCGCCGAGACGGCCGTTCTGCGCCGGGCCGCCCCGCACGTCCCCGTCACCACCAATCTGATGGGGACGCTGGAGAAGAAGGTCGACGGATACGCTTTCGCCGCCGAATGTGACGCCGTGTCGATCGACCACTACCTTCCCGCCGCGGACCCGAACGGCCACATCGACCTGGCGCTCAACGCCGATCTCGCCCGCGGGATGGCCGCTGGCCGGCCTTGGCTGCTCATGGAGCATTCGACCTCCGCCGTCAACTGGCAGCCGGTCAACGTGGCCAAACGGCCCGGTGAGACGCGCCGCAACAGCCTGACCCACCTCGCGCGGGGCGCGGACGGAGTGCTGTTCTTCCAATGGCGGCAGTCCCGCGCGGGGGCGGAGAAATGGCACTCCGCGATGCTGCCCCACGCCGGAGCCGACGGCCGCGTCTTCAAGGAGGTCAGCGCCCTCGGCGCCGAACTGCAGTCCTTGCGCGAGGTGACCGGCACGCGCGTGGTCGCTGACGTGGCCGTCCTGTTCGACTGGCACAGCTGGTGGGCGCTGGAACTCCAGGCCCGCCCGTCCGGCGAGTTCCGATACCTGGATGCCGTGCGCGACTGGTACGAGGCACTCTGGAAGCTCGGCGTCACCTGCGATGTCGTCGCTCCGGGCGCCGATCTCACCTCGTACCGGGCGGTCATCGCGCCCGGCCTCTACCTCTTGTCCGGCGAGGACTCCGACAACCTCACCCGCTACGTCCAGCAGGGAGGTCACCTCGCGGTCGGCTGCTTCAGCGGCGTCGTCGACGCGTACGACCGGATGCATCCCGGCAGCCACCCCGGCGCGCTGCGGGAGACCCTCGGCCTCGTCGTCGACGAGTACCTGCCGTTGAGGCCGGGCGACGAGGTACGGCTGGAGGACGGCACCGGGGTGCTGCAGTGGGCGGAACGCGTCGAGCCCCGCGGCTGCAGCACGGTCCTCCGTTTCGCCGATGCGCCCGAGGGCGGACCGGCCCGTGGTGGTCCCGCAGTCACACGCCACGACGTCGGGCAGGGCGTCGGCTGGTACACGGCGGCCAGGCTGTCCCCGGACGCGCTGCACACCGTGGTGCGTGCGCTGTGCGACGAGGCCGGAGTCACTCCGGCCGCCCGCACGCCCTCCGGCGTGGAGGCGGTGCGACGCGTCGGCGATCAGGGATCGTACCTCTTCCTGATCAACCACACGGAGCAGAGCGTGCCGGTCGCGGTCGGCGGTGTGGGCCTGGCGAACGCCGAGGTGCACGGCGGCGAAGCGGTCGTACCCCCCGGTGGCGTGGTCGTGGTGCGCGAGAGCGTCCCGCCGGCCGGGAACCGACGGGACACGAAGCCGGGTCGGGAAGACTCCACATGACAGCTGCCGTGACGAGGTGTTCGGATTTGAGCGGTCCGGTACGCCGCCCTTTTCGCCTGCGTCACTGCGGCTACCGATCGCGACCGTCGTCGGCCACGACGTGCCCGAACCCTTCGGGCCACCTCCGGGTGTGACGTGCAGGGCGGCCGGAAGCAGCCGGGTGACAAGCCCGCTGATCCGGTCGCCTGTCATACGTGACACGGAACCTGGCGGGGCACCGAAGGAGCGTGCGGGAGCCGTGCCGCGAGAGCGCTTTCACCACGTTCGGCCTGGTGAAGTAGGGTGACCCTTCCGAGAGGAAGGGGTAGCGTGCCAGAGCGGGTCACCATGGCCGATGTCGCTCGTGTGGCCGGAGTTTCTTCCGCCACTGTCTCGTACGTGCTGTCAGGCAAGCGCCCGGTGGCACCCGAGACCCGAGCCGCGGTCGAAAGCGCCATCTCCGATCTGGGGTTCTCCGTGAACGCCACGGCACGCAGCCTGCGGACGGGCCGGTCGAGCCTGGTCGCGCTGATCGTGTCCGACATCGCGAACCCGTTCTTCGCTCAGCTTGCCGCCACTCTGCAGGAGGAGTTGCGAGGCCTCGGACTGCACGTGGTCGTGTGCAACACCTGGGCACGGCGGGACGAGGAACGTGCGCTGCTGGCCGAAGCAGTGCAGCAGAGGTTCGCCGGGGTCGTGATCACTCCGTTCCGGCTGCGGCCGCAGGACTTCCAGCTGATCGCGGATGCCGCAATACCCGTCGTGGTCAGCGCTGACGTCTCCTTCGGTCCGCTCGACCTCGTGACGCCCGACGCACGAGCGGCCACTCGGCGCGCCCTGGAACAGGTCGCCGCGGCGCAACGTCGGCGCATAGCCGTGATCGCGGGGCCCCGGGACGCCACGGGCGGGGATCCGCGACTGGAACTCCTGCGATCCCTGGCCCTTCAGTACGGCATGCCGCTGCCGCACGAGTTGGTGGTGAGGGGCGAGCACACCCGCGAGGCCGGAGCTGTCGGGTTCGGGGAGCTCATGAGCCGGGCGCATCGCCCTGACGCCGTCTTCTGCAGCAACGACGTCATCGCCGTCGGTGCGATGGACAAGGCGCACGAGATGGGCATCGATATCCCGGGGGACGTGGCGCTCGTCGGCCACGACGACGCGTCCTTCGCGTCCCTGGTGCGCCCCCAGCTGACAACGATCCGGTATCCGGCGGCAGATGTGGGCCGTGCGGCCGCCCGGCTGCTCACCGAGCGCCTGCACGGCGGGCGCGACGTACACAGAACCGTGCACATCAGGGCCGAGTTCGTAGCACGCGCCACCGTGTGACCGTCCTGGCCGGCCGGCCGGTCCACGACCCGTCAGGCGCGTGAAGGCAGCTCAGGACCCGCTCAGTCGGGCGGGCTGGGCCTTCTTCATGACGCCTTGGGACCTCCTGGCTCAACCCCTGCGAGCCTCCCCCGGAACGCCTTCAGAGGCATCGGAAGCCAAGGCGCCGTCGAGCCACGCGGCAAGGGCGGTCACCGCGGCGGCATCTGCGTCTGCGAGACGTCGGACGAACGGCAGTGCGTCCTCATCCGCCGCTGTGCCGGTGCGGGAGAGGACGGCGAGCAGCGCCTCGTGGGCGCGCGCGGGCGACGACGGACCTGTGAGGTCGACGAAGTTGCCCCCGTGTTCGGTGAGAGCCTGCGCGAGCCAGGCGTCGGTCTTCTCGCCCCGCGGGTCCCTCCGGCGCGCGACGAGGGCCCCGGCGGCCTCGTCGCCAAGGCCGCTCGGCACCGTGGCCGTGGGGCGGCCGGGGCGACGGTCCGGTCCGACGTCACGGCCGGCAGTGCGCTGCAGCGCTTCGCACTCGGGACCCGCGGATCGGGACACCCGCCGATTTCCTGCGGGTCAGACGGCGAAGGCGTTGATGGTGACGGGGATGTTCCCGCGTGTCGCCTTGGAGTAAGGGCAGATCTGGTGCGCGGCGTGTGCGAGATCCTCGGCCTCGGCCTGAGTGATGCCCCCGACCTTGAGGTTGAGGACGGCGGAGAGGGAGAAGCCGTCGCCGCCGTGGTCCAGTGTCACATCGGTATCGATCTCGGTACTGGTCAGCCGGACCTTGCGCTCCGATGCCGCAAGGCGGACAGCGCCGAGGAAGCAGGCGGACCAGCCCGCTGCGAAGAGCTGCTCGGGGTTGGTGGCCGTGCCGGCCCCGCCGAGCTCCCTCGGCAGCGACAGGTCCGTGTCCAGAAGGCCGTCGTCGGACCGGGCATGACCGCCGTTGCGGCCCTCGCCGGTGACCTTCACAGCGGCGGTGTACTTGTGCGACATGAGATGTCCTGTTCCGGAGTGGGAACGTACGTATGCCGTACGTCGTGGATCGTTGGCGGTGACACACCCAGTGCGTCACCTGCTCAAGCGGTAACTCGATCATCACAGGAAAATCGTCACCTGTCAAACAGGTGACGATTGGATTGGCGAACTCCTCGCCCCTGGCCCCGGCAGGCCGCAAGGCCTGCCGGGCAAGAGGGAGTTGCCTGCCCCTCCCGGTCTGCCCCTGACACGCGACGCAACGCCCACGCCCCCGCATCCGGAGGATGTCGCTCTTGCGACGTGTCGCCGTTGCGGCCCTGAGGCGACCCGGCTGAGCACGGGATCGCAGAATCGAGATGACGCACCGGACATCGGACCACACGTGCGTTCGAACTCCGGTTTCCGGTGGAAGACTTGAGGTATCCGCGGTACACACTGACCGCGTCCGCCCAGGGAAGGTGGCTCAGCGTGCTCTCCGCCCGTCGTGCGTTCGCACCGCTGCGTAAGGTCTTCACCGCCCATCCGCCCGTTCCCGTGCCGGCCCGGGACCCGGGCCGGCCGCGGCACAACGTCTTCGAAGCCGCCGCGACCTACGTGACCGCGAGCGTCGAGGAGGACGCGGACCGTCTCGACGAGGCGTCGGGATGGGTCACGCCCGACGCCTTGGCCTTCGGGATCAACGAGCTGGCGTCCCGAGCCGTGATCGCACTGGCCAACGCACGTGGTGAGCCCGTCGAAGCCGTGGCGCGCGGCCTTCTCGGCCTGCCCGGAGCAGAACCGTCCCGACCGGCGTGACGCCCCCGGTCCCTGCCGCCCTCTGCCGGCCGGTCACCTCGGTGACGGCCAGCTGGACACCTCAGATGCGGCCGGCGGGAGGCATCACGGTCTCCGTGTCGGGAATCAGCACATCCAGAGACACCGTCTTGCCCCGGCCGTTCGGGAAGCTCTTCCATCCCTCGGTCAAGGCATCGACGATGAAGAGGCCACGGCCGTGCTCGGCTTGCGAGAGCCCTTCTTCGGAGAGTGACAGCGGCGAGGGCACCGGCGGGTTGCTGGCCGAGTCCCGTACCTCGAGCCGGATGTGCTCCGCGAAGACCCGCAGGCGCAGCTCGACGTCACTGCCGGCGTGGACGAGAGCGTTGGTCACGATCTCGGAGACGACGAGTTGGAGGGTGTCCGCCATCCCGGCCAGTCCCCAGCCATGCATCCGGTCGTCGACGAAGTCGCGTGCGGTCTTGACTCCGCGCAGGTCGCGGCGTTGGATACGCAGGCTGTCGACCTGCGAGGCCGCCTCACCGTGGACGGGTTCACATCGGGCGAGGAGCAGGACGGCGTCGTCACGGCGCCGCTGGGGACCCGACGTGTCGGCGATGACCCGGTCGGCCAGTTCCTCGAGGTCGGAGACCGCTGCCCGGTCGCCGGAACCCAGCAGTGCTCTCACACCGGCCATCGGGTCGGCCCTGCTCCAGTCGAGCAATCCGTCGGAGTACAACATCAGGATCGACCCGGGCACAAGGGTGTGCTCACGCCCCAGGTAGCCCGCCTCGGTGGTGACTCCGAGAGGCACGTTCGCGGGGGCTCCCAAGGCGTCGACGCTCCCGTCGGGCAACCGCACCAGCGGCTCCGGATGCCCGGCCAGCGCTACCTCGGCCATGCCTCCGACGGTGTCCAGGGCGACGACACAGCATGTGACCAGCAGGTCCGCGCCCATGGCGGTGAGCCACCTGCTGGTCCGGTCGATCACCGCCGCCGGACGGTGGCCTTCGGTCACGTAGGCCACCACAGCGCTGCGGACCTGCCCCATGACGGCGGCGCTCTCCATGGAGTGACCCTCCACGTCTCCGACGACCAGCACCACCCGGTCGTCCGGCAGCATGATCGCGTCGTACCAGTCCCCACCGGCTTCGGAGGTGACGACGGCGGGCCGATAGCGCGCTGTGGTGGCCAGTCGGGGCAGCTCGGACAGGGTCGCCGGCAACAGCTGTCTCTGCAGGGTTTCGGCGGCGGCGCGCTGCTGCCTGCTCAGCTCGACACGTTCGACCGCCGCGCCCAGCGATCCCGCCATCATGGCCAGGATCGCCCTCTCCTCGGGCGGGAAGTCGCGAGTCCTCTCGAACGTCAGGCAGCACAGGCCCACGACGTCCTTCCGCTCCGCGAGGAGAGGGAGGTCCATGGCGTGTCTGCTGCCCAGCAGGGGGAGGTAGACCTCCGTACGCGACTCGTCGGAGGAAAGGCGGGAGATGAAGACGGGGTGCTCGCGGACCGCCTTCGATGCCGGCGTCGACTCGTCCAGGGTCGCGCCGTGGAGGTCTCCGACGATGCCCGACGAGTCTCCGGTGTGCCCGAGGACCCAGAGGCGTCCCTCCCTGGCAGAGAGGAGAACCAGGGCCTGGGCGCGAAAGGGGGCCATGACGCAGAATCTGGCCGCCCGCACGATGTGGTCCATGGTCGTGGCCTGGTTCAGCATGTCGGCCAGTCGCCGTTGCGGGTAGATGAGGCTCATCCCCGCGGATCCCGGGACGTCGGGGATACCCCAGCCGGGTGTGTGGTTCTCTGCGTGTTCGCTGAGCGCCGGCACGATCACGGGCATGTGCCCCGGAGCGATGGCAGCGCCCTCTTCCGCGAGCCCGGCGAGGTCGAGGGCCAGTTCGTCCCCGATGTCCCGCATCGCCACGGCATCCGCCCTCCCGCAGCCGCCGTACGTCTCGAGCCGAAGCACGGTGATGGCTCCGAAGCGGCGGCCCCGGGCTGTTACGGGGGCCGAGATGGCGACGTACGGGTAGGGCGCCCCCTCGCTCTGCTCACCTTCGGCCAGATCGGGATCGGCCAGTACCTCGACGTTTCCGGACGCCAGCGCGCGTGCGGAGGCGTAGGAAGCGTGGAGAGGCATCCGACCCGGAAGGGTGAACGCCGACGGAGGACTGCCCCCGATCATCGCCGCACGGAGGTGAGTGCCGTCTTCCTCCAGGAGGTACACGACGGCCGTGGCCGCGTCCAGCCGGTCCACGGCACTCTGAACGGCGCCGTGGAGAACAGCCGCCAGATCGCCCTTCCCGGTCTGCGGAAGGTCATCTCGGCGGTGAGATTCACCCCCGGCACTGGAACCACCTGCGGACCGGCTGCCCATGCAGAAAATTCTAGGTGGCTCCGCGCTCCCGGGCGACCTGTGCCGAGATGTCCTTCGACTCGAGGGGCAGCGCACCGGTCCGGAACGGCGGGCCGTGCTCGAAGGCGCGGCCCGCCGTATCGGGACCGCCGGTCGCCGAAGGCCGAAAGCCCTGGTCACGGACTGGGTGACGGCGTTATGGGCGTTGTCCAGCGCGGTGGCGCGAAGCGAGACGAAGCGGGCTCCGTGCGGTGCGGCCAGGGCGAAGAACCCGCCGTGTGTACGGCGGGCCCGCTGCCAGGTGCGCCCGTCGTCGTAGGAGAGGTCCACGGTGAGCGAGGAGATGGTGCCCGCCCCGGCCGCACCCGGCAGGTGGGAGGCGGAAACAGCCATCTTCGCGCCCCCTGCCCGCCTTGCCCGAGGCGTCCGTGTCGATCGCGTAGTCGAGCTGGATCAGCGGCAGGACAGCAGGACGGTCCGTCGCGTTGGCTTCGGAGGTGAAGGCCCACTCGGTGTGCGTGGCGCTGGAGTACGGGCTCACGGACGCGTCCCGGTCCGCGTCGAGGACCAGCCGGTAGGGCTGCCTGTCCGGACGGGGGGCCTGGGCCGTGACCGTGGTGTTGTACGTGGCCTGCGCGAGCCGGTCGGCGCCCTGATAAAGGGTGAGGGTCTGCCGGGTTCCCTGGTAGTCCATCGACGCACCGACATGGTCGGAGCCGCCCCACCCGGGGACGTCGAGAGTCAGCCGGCTCCCCTCGCGGGTGGGAAGCTTGCAGTTGTTGTTGAGGTGGGGGCGCTCGATGGGCTCGAACCACTTCTGGGTGTGCTTGCTGCCCGGCTTATAGGTCTTTCTGGGCTCGATCTCGTAGAGAAGGTCATCGACGTACGCCTCCTGGCCCCAGCTGTTGCCGGGGCCGGTGGAAACCCAGTCGACGCGTCGGCTGTTCATGGATTCACGCACCGTCAGGCCGATGCCCCAGTCTGAGTAGACGGGCCAGTCGAAGCGGAACTCTCCGCCTCCGCGTGCCGCGTCAGGGTTGTTGAAAGTGACGTCCACCCGGGCCAGGGTCTTCGGACCGCCCTGGACGACGAGGTGCTCGGGGATCTCGTTGTGCCACGTCCACATCAAGTCGTAGACGTAAGGGCTGTCCGGCTGGGATCCGACCCGGAGCGTGGCACCGCGGCGGGAAGCCTGGCCGAGAAGCCTGGCGCCCTCGTCCGTACTGAGGAGGGCAACGTCGATGGGGGCGGGTGCCGGGGGGCGATGGCGTAGCTGCGGACCGCTCGTCCGGGCTGGTTGTTGACGACGAGGAGGAGCCTCGCACCGGCCGTGACGGCTGCCGCCGCCTGGTCGGCGTCGCTCACCACGTCGTTGCGGCGGACGACGACCGCCTTGCCACGCGCCTCGAGCCCCGCGTAGTCCGTGCTCGCCCCGTCGCCGGCGGCGATCATCGGGAGCTTGTAGTCGCCCCGGGGCAGGGGTGTGACGCCCGCCTGGCGCAGGACGTCGGTGAAGTCCGAGGTGGTGGTGGACACCTCGAGCACGGGCTGTTCCCTGCGCCAACGGGCACCGAAGTAGAAGTCCCCGTGGGTGACCTTGTCCGTGGTGGGCTGGGCCCAGAGACTGTCGTAGCTGGTCTGGGTCTCCATGTAGTCGCGCCACACGCCGCCGCCCATCGCGCGGCTGTATTCCAGGCGTTGGTAGGTCGCCTCCGTGGGCTGCGGCGCGGTCATGTCGACCCGGCGCACCTTCGCGGCGTCCATGGTCACGGTGGCGTCGCGGTCGAGCCGCACCTCGGGGTCGCCGAGCAGTGCCATGCCCATGGAATGCGGACCGTGCATGCCTTGGACGACCTTGAACGACAGCACGGAGTAGACGTCATCGGGCAGGACGGCCGTCAGTGGGCGTCCTTGAGGACGACGGTGAGTTTGTGCGTGACATCACCGAGTGACACCGCGGTGTGGGTAATCACCGTGCCTGCCGGGTCTGACGCGACCACCTGCCCCGTCCAGCGCCCGTCTCCCTGCGCCTTGGAGCCGTCGATGGTGAGCGTGACCTCCGCGGTGCCGTGCGCGGGAACGACGATGCGCGACGTGGACAGCCGGAACAAGCCGTCCGGGGCCGTCGGGGCCTGGACGGTCAACGCGAGAGTGACGGCGGTGGCACCGGCGTTGGTGTACGTCACCGGGCGCTGGACCGCACCTGCGCCACCGGCCGAGGCCTGGCCTGCGAACGCGGTGGCCGAGGCGAAGACGTCCGCGTGCAGCGCCGAGGGTACGTCGACCCGGCCGCTGCCGGCCTGGAAGGAGTCGTAACCGGGAGTCCGCTTCGAGCTGCTGACCAGAAGGTCCTTGAGCTGTGCACCGCTCAGGCCGGGGTGTGCGGAGGCGAGCAGGGCTGCGGCACCGGCGACGTGTGGAGTGGCCATGGACGTGCCGCTCAGTATCTGGTAGCTGCCCTCGCCTTCGGCCGCGTACCGGGAGCGTGCCGCCAGGACATCGACACCGGGACCGGTGACCTCCGGTTTGAGGCCTCCGTCCCCGACGCGCGGCCCCTGGCTGGAGAACGGGGCGACGTCATCGGCGGAGTCGACCGCGCCCACCGTGAGGGCCGCGTCCGCGGCACCTGGGCCACCGATGCTGCCAGGTGTGCCCGAGTTGCCTGCCGCGACGACGAACAGGGCACCCGTCTGGGCGCTCAGGCGGTTCACCGCCTCACTCAGGGGTCCGTGCCGTCCGACGGGGCTCCGGACCCAAGGCTCATGTTGATGATCTTCGCGTGTCGGTCCACGGCCGCCCACTCCATGCCGGCCAGCACCCAGGAATCCTGACCGCTGCCGTCGTCGGAGAGCACCTTGCCTATGTGCAGGCCGGCTCCGCTCGCGACGCCCCGTTCCTTCCCGGCTGACGCTGCTCCGGTTCCCGCGATGGTGGATGCGACGTGCGTGCCGTGCCCGTTGTGGTCCGTCACGTCTTCGCCCGGGACGAAGGTGCGCGCGGAGGCTGTTTGGCCGGCGAGATCGGGGTGGCCGGTGTCGGCGCCTGTGTCCAGGACAGCGACGTCCACTCCCTGCCCGGTGTCGCCGGCCTCCCATGCACGCGGCGCTCCGATCTGGGCGGTGGTGTCGGCGAGGTCGGCCTTGACCACACCGTCCAGCCAGATGTGGGCGATCCCCGCGCCGAAGGCGGGCTCGGCGGGGGGCGCGGAATCCGGAGCAGTCCTCGACCCCGGGGACGGCGCCCCGGTGACCGCCCGCCAGAAGTCGGCCGAGCGGGCGCGGTCGGCCGTCACTGCTGCGCCGTGGACACTGCTGAGGCTCCTGACCCGGTTCGAACCCGGAAGTTCGGTGGGACGCAGGCCCGCCGCGGTCTCGGACTAGGACTAGGACACGATGAGGGGCAGGCGGTCGCGGTGCGCGTCGTCGAAGCCGTCCGCGACCAGGTCACTGATGTTGAACAGCCGCCGGTCCAGTGTTCCGGCCGCCACATAGGGCAGAGCGGCTTCGGGGTAGACGTAGAGATCACCGCCGGACTCCATGACGCGCGCCTGGGCGGTGGTGCCGCTCGCGCTGCGGACCTCGACCGTGCCGCCGGCCGTCGCGGACCGGCGGGTGGTGACCACATCCCCGGTGATCAGTGTCACGGAATGCACCCCCGGGAGCACTTCGTGCCGTGTGGCCGACGCCGGTCGGGCGTCGGGAAGTGCTCCGAGCGGGTGGGCGGTCGCATTGGCGGGGTTCGCAAGTATCAGGAGAGCGGCGCCGGCGGCGGCGAGCGCACTCCCGCGTCTTGAAGATGAACTCAAGGCAATTCCCGTGCTGTTCCGAGGGACCGCGGCCCGGCCTGAGATGCATGACCGCCTGGGTGGGTGGTGTTCAGCTGAGGTGTCTCCGACTGCGTCGGACACACCCTCTGTATGCAGCCGCCCTTCGTCGTGACCGGCCGAGGGTTCCCTGCCGACCGGAGGTCGCAAAAGTGTTCTACCCCCAGGCGTACAGAAGATCGTTCTGCCGAACGGTAGGGAAACAACTGCCCCTTGGACCATCCATGGTCGTGACGCACATGGGTCATGTCCCAAAGGCGACGCCCCCGACGCGCCTCGCCGTCCTGACACCCGCGGTGTCCTGCCACATCGCTCCCGGGGCACGAGATCACCGTTGAAATGCGGGGGCGGAGCGCCGCCCACCGGAACCCGCCGCTCCCCCACCGGTCCCGGAGCGACCAGGGGAGTTGCCTGCCGGACACGTGGAAGCGCCGGGTACGCGCGCCTCGGCGCCTCCACGCGCCCCCGTCGGGGGGATGACCTCGAACCCGAATCCCACGACCATGAACTGCCGCCACCGGCCGGGCAGCCACGGCCTCGGCATCCGACGACGTACAGCCTTCATGACCCCACGGCTGCGCACCAGCGCTGCATCCCGCGCCGCCACCCGCATCGCGGGGACGGCGACGATACGACGGCCACCGCGCCCACCACCACTATCCGGAACCACATCAGTCACCACGGGGGAACAATGGGACGACGCTGGTTGATCACGGGCTGCTCCTCAGGCCTCGGGCACGCCCTGGCCGCCGCTGCGGCCGGGGCCGGGGACGAGGTGGCGGTCACCGCCCGCAAGACGGCCGACCTGGAGGACCTCGCCGCCGCCTGGCCCGGCCGCGTCACCCCGGTCCCTCTCGAACTGCGTGACGCCACCTCCTGCGAACAGGCCGTGCACACCGCGTCCGACCGGCTCGGCGGTATCGACATCCTCGTCAACAACGCCGCCGTCGGCCTGTTCGGCGCCGTCGAGGAAGTCTCGGACGCCGAACTGCGGGACCAGCTGGAAACCCTGGTCGTAGGTCCCTGGAGACTCACCCGCCTGGTCCTGCCCCTCATGCGGGCCCAGGGGCACGGCCACATCCTCAACGTCTCCTCCGTGGTCGGCCGGACAGCCTTCCCCGGCCTTGGGGCCTACACCGCCGGAAAACACGCCCTGGAAGGCATGAGCCAGACCCTGGCGGCCGAAGCCGCTCCGCACAACATCCGCGTCACCGTGCTCGAACCGGGCATGTTCGCCACCCGCTACGGCGTCTCCATGGCCGAAGCGGGCCGGAGAATCCCCGCCTACGACGGGACGAACCACGCGATGCTGGAAGGCTCGCGCGGCCTGGCGACCAACCCCGGGCCGGGCCGCCCCGAGGACTTCGCGGCAAGCGTCCTCGGCATCGTCGCCGCCGACGCTCCCACACCCCTGCGGGTCCCGGTCGGAGACGACGCATACGGCTACCTGGAACTCGCCGAACGGGCAGCCCGCGAGGAACTCACCGCGGCACGGTTCCTCACGGCAAACCCGCCTACCCGAAGGTGAAGGAGTATGCCTTGAGACCCGGGGAGAGCGTGAGGTTCAATACCCGGTTCCGAGAGTCATGACCACCCGCCAGACGGTAGATGTTGGGCGCACCCGAAACCTTCTGAGTGGTCTTCCTGCCGTCCACGGTCGCGGTGATGGTGCCGGTGCCGCCCACGTCCAGGTAGACCTCGCGGGCGGAGTATTTCAGCGTGATCCCCGCGCTGTGACCGCTCGTCACCGACTCCTTGCCCACGTCCCAGCCTCCCGTGAGGGCGTACTGGCCGAGCCCGAGCGTGTCCGAGTAGGTGAAGTCACCGTGTCCCCCGTCGAGCGGCCCGTTGGCGACAGCATCGCTGCGTCCCACGCCCAGGCCGATCTCCGGGGTCTGCGTAGGATCGGTCGGGGTATGGTCCGGCAGGCCCGTGGGCGCCGGCAACGTCGCACCGGGGTTCGCCTTCATCAGCAGTTGCCGGATCAGCTTCTCCCGGTCCGCGTATCCTCCCTCGCCGACGGCCACGTTCCGCACCCGCCCATCGGCGTCGATCAGGTACTGGGCGGGCCAGGCGACATTGCTGAAGTTCTGCCAGGTCCTGAAGTCGTTGTCCAGCGCCACCGGGTACTTGATACCGAGGCGCTCGGCGCCAGCCTTGACGTTCCCCAGGTCGTGCTCGAAGGCGTACTCGGGAGTGTGCACGCCGACGATCTCCAGGCCGTGCCCCTTGTACTTGTCGTACCAGGCGTTGATGTGCTCGCCGGCGCGGTGGCAGTTGATACAGGAGTAGGCCCAGAAATCGACCAGGACGACCTTGCCCTTGAGGGAGCTGATGGTCAGCGGCGCACCCTTCGGTGTATTCAGCCACGACTGGATGCCCGCGAACTCGGGTGCCTTGCCGCAGTCGTGCAGACCGGAGGACGGCTGCTGCACACACTGGCGCAGTTTCCCGCTTCCTTCCGAGCCGAGGGCACCGGTGACAGCGGAACCGGAGATCGCTTTGTTGACACTCGCGGTGTAGTCGGGAACTGCACGCTGCAGGGCGTCGGTGACGTTGAAGGTGAGGCCGATGGCCAGGGCGACGAACGTCAGACCGGCGAAGAACTGAACACGACGCTGGCGGCCCCGGAAAGCACGTACACGCTCCCCGATGCGCTGACCCGCCAGAGCGAAGAAGGTCAGCGGGACCGCCGTACCGAGAGCGAACGCGAGGGCGAGGGCGACCGTGTCCAGACCGATCTGGTGCGTCGCGCCCGCCACGGTGATGGCGGCGAGTACGGGCCCGGCACAGGGAACGTAGACGGCGCCGAGGGCCAGTCCGAGGAAGAAGCCTCCGCGAGTTCCGCCGACCTGCCGCTGCCCGATGCGGGCGAAGGGCCGTTCCAGCAGGTCCTGCACCCTCGGGAACATCATGGCGACGCCGAGCACGAGCAGCACCACCAGGCCTGCCCACCGGATGATGTCCTGGGGCAGCGGCAGGGCGCTGAGTACCAGCGTGCCGAAGAGGGTGATCAGCGTGAAGCTGACGACGAGCCCGGCTATCACCGCGTACGGCCGCCGGCTGCGGGTCGTGGCCTGTTCCGGCTTTCCGCCCTGGACTCCGCCGGAAAGGAAGACCAGTGGCAGTACAGGGAGAATGCACGGAGATATGGCGGTGATGAAGCCGCCTATCAGCCCGATGAGGACCAGCGTGATCAAAACAACCTCCGGGCGGGACCGCCGGGTCTTCGTCACCCCGGCGAGTTTCGGTGGGCGGAGAGCCGCGGCCTTAGCGGCTTCTCGGACCGGCTTGTCGCCCGTGACGCACCGCTCGGCGCGCCGGACTCCAGCCTTGAGACGCGCGCCTCGGGCCGGCGCGGCTCGGTGTGGGCATCGGCCATCGGCATGCGGCGGTCGCCTGCCCCGCCGACGGCCTCGGTTTCGGGCGACGGGGCTGCGCGCCCCTTGCCCGCCGTACGAATCAACGAGGCGCCGACCGGCACGCCACGCTGGACGCCCGTCGGCACCTCCCTGAACAGTGACGACTCTGACGTACTCTTCGTCACCTGTCAAGATAGTGACGAAGAGGGGCGAGCGAAAGGCTCACCCCTCACCCGCCGTCCGACCGGGAACACCTCCGATCAGCGCGGTAGCCGGATGTATCGCGGGCGGGGCTCGGCGACGCGATCACTTCGGCAACACCTTCACGTACATGCGACCAGCACGGCCCGACCGGATGCCGGAATCGTCACTGGCGCCGATGCCGGGGCATATCCGCCCAAGCGCACCGCCCTCACGGGATGCCCGAAAGAGGCCGGTCGAGGAGTCGACCAACCATTCTTTTCAGCTAGCATTTACCTATGATTAGGTGCATTTTAGCTTGCAGGTGCGCACTTCGCTGACCTACCTTTGCAGGCATGCAGCTCTACACGATCGGTCAGGCAGCCCGACTGCTTGGCGTGAGCCCTGATACAGCACGCCGATGGGCGGACGCGGGCAGGGTGGCCACCCACCGTGACGAGGGCGGGCGCCGGCTCATCCACGGCAAGGACCTGGCTGCCTTTTCGGTGGAGATCGCCGGCACGGGAGAGGGCGCCGCTTCGTACACCTCGGTGCGCAACGCCTTTCCCGGCATCGTCACCGCTGTGAAGTTGGGCGATGTGGCGGCCCAGGTGGAGATCCAGGCAGGTCCTCATCGCCTGGTGTCCCTGCTCACGCGTGAGGCCGTGGAGGAGCTCGCGCTGGAGGTCGGGGTGGAGGCGACCGCCCGCGTGAAGTCGACCAACGTGCATATCGACCGCACCTGATCGAGCGCGCCCGGGAACGTACGGGCGGCCGGGCGCCGCCTGCGACTCACAGAATGCCGGCCGAGTGGCAGGGAAGGACGCCGCCACTGCCGCTGAGCAGGGCCTGCCATCCGCAACTCCGGCTGCGCGATCTCCGCCGGAGCCGGCCAAACACGAACCCCTCCTCGCCGTGGGGACAGACTGCGGCAAACGGACTGGTCCACGAGACACCACGCCCCAGGAAGACGCACCCGGACGAGAGGGCCGTACAAACGCACATGCCCGCCCCTTCCGTGGCTGACCCGGCTCATGCAATGGCACAAGTGACTTACGCCTTGAATCTGCGGCAGTATGATCAGCGGAAAGCCGACGGACTCTTCTGTAGAGCCAGAGGGAGTGGACCCGTGAAGACACGTTCCACACAGCGGACCCTGCGGATGGCCGGGGCTTGCGTGGCCGCGCTGCTGGCCTCGAGCGCCTGTTCCTCCTCGCAGGACGCGTCGCCGATGTCGGATTCCTCCGCGTCGAACGCGTCCCAGAAGCTGTCGGGCACCGTGACCGTGTTCGCCGCGGCATCCCTCAAGGAGAGCTTCACCACGCTGGGCGCGGATTTCGAGAAGGCTCACCCCGGCACTAAGGTCACCTTCAGCTTCGGCGGGAGCGACAGCCTCGCCGCGAGCATCACGGGCGGCGCCCCGACAGACGTATTCGCCGCCGCCAGCCCCAGGACGATGGCCGTTGTCAGCGATGCGGGCGGCGTGTCCGGCACACCCACGACCTTCGTGCGCAACCAGCTGGAGATCGCCACCCGTCCCGGCAACCCCGACGCAATCGGTTCCCTCGAGGACCTCACCGATCCGAAACTCAAGGTCGTCCTCTGCGACAGGACGGTGCCGTGCGGCGCCGCGGCGCAGAAGGCACTCGACGGCAGCAAGCTGAAGCTCACCCCGGTCTCTTACGAGCAGGACGTCAAGGGCGCCCTGACGAAGGTGGTGCTGAAGGAGGCCGACGCCGCCGTCGTGTACAAGACCGACGTGAGGGCCGCTGGTGACAAGGTGGGGGGTGTGGAATTCCCCGAGTCCGCCGATGCCGTCAACGACTACCCGATCGCTCTGCTGAAGGACGCGCCGAACGCCGCAGCCGCCAAGGCCTTCATCGACTACGTGCAGTCCGCCGCGGGGCAGAAGGTCCTGACCTCAGCAGGATTCCTCAAGCCGTGACCGAGCAGGACAAGTCCGGTGTCGCGGCTCGGGCCACCGCGGGTGGCGGCGCGCCGCAGCGGCGGCGTGTCCGGCCGCACGGTGGCCGCCGCGGGGTGCCGCTGCCGCTGCTGCTGCCCGCTCTCGTCGGCCTCGCGTTCCTTCTGCTCCCGCTGGTCGCCCTCCTCGTGCGGGCACCTTGGCGCAGCCTCCCGGAGCAGCTGACCAGCCCGGAGGTCTGGGACGCCCTCCGGTTGTCGCTGATCTGTGCGAGCTCGGCGACGGCTGTGAGTGTGGGGCTCGGGGTACCACTGGCCTGGCTCCTGGCACGGACGGATTTCCCGGGGCGAGGCTTCGTGCGTGCGCTGGTGACGCTGCCTCTGGTCCTGCCGCCGGTGGTGGGAGGTGTCGCGCTGCTGCTGGCGCTCGGCCGTAACGGGATCGTGGGGCAGTGGCTGGACTCGTGGTTCGGGATCACTCTTCCCTTCACCACAGCAGGGGTCGTGGTCGCGGAGTCGTTCGTAGCCCTGCCGTTCCTCGTCATCAGCGTGGAGGGCACGCTGCGCGCGGCGGATCCCCGGTTCGAAGAGGCCGCCATGACGCTCGGGGCCTCCCGTTTCACGGCGTTCCGGCGGGTGACACTGCCGCTGATCATGCCCGGCATCGCCGCCGGTTCCGTCCTGGCGTGGGCGCGAGCGCTCGGGGAGTTCGGCGCGACCATCACCTTCGCCGGGAACTTCCCGGGACGTACCCAGACCATGCCGCTGGCCGTATACCTCGCACTGCAGAGTGATCCCGCGGCAGCCATCGCGCTGAGCCTGGTACTGCTCGCCGTGTCGATCGCGGTCCTCGCCGGGCTTCGCGACCGGTGGATGACGGTGTCATGACCCGCCTCCCCCACTCCCCCACGGTCTGCGCCGGACCGTCCGACCGCTGGATGACCACCTCATGACAGACACGGGCCAGGGGACAAGCCCTTCTCGCGGCACCAGCCTCAGCCGTTCGGAGGGGATGGACGCGCACCTCGTCCTGGACCGCGGCACTTTCCGTCTCGATGTGGCGCTGGCCGTCGCCCCCGGGGAGGTCGTCGCACTGCTCGGACCGAACGGCGCCGGCAAGACAACGGCTCTTCGCGCCCTTGCCGGGCTCACCCCGCTCACCGGCGGCCACCTGTGCCTGGACGGTGCCGCCTTGGACGGGGCACCGCCCGAGGAACGCCCGGTGGGCGTGGTCTTCCAGGACTACTTGCTCTTCCCCCACCTGACGGCCCTGGACAACGTCGCGTTCGGACCTCGCTGCCAGGGCGCGTCCAAGTCGGAGGCCCGCGCGCAGGCCGCCCGATGGCTGGACCGGATGGGGCTCACCGAGTACGCCGGTTCGAAGCCGCGCCTGCTCTCGGGCGGTCAGGCCCAGCGCGTCGCACTCGCCCGTGCCCTCGCGACACGTCCCCGGCTGCTCCTCCTGGACGAACCGCTCGCCGCGCTCGACGCCCGTACACGCCTCGGCGTACGTACCCAACTGCGGCGGCACCTGGCAGACTTCGAGGCTGTCGCCGTGCTGGTCACGCACGATCCACTGGATGCCATGGTGCTGGCCGATCGGCTCGTCGTGATCGAAGACGGGCACGTCGTCCAGGAGGGAACGCCCTCGGACATCGCCCGCCATCCGCGGACGGACTACATCGCCCAGCTCGTCGGACTGAATCTCTACAAGGGGCAGGCTGCCGGTCACCGGGTACGGCTCGATGCGGGGCCCGTGGTCACCACCACCGAAGATCTCACCGGTCCCGCCTTCGTCGCCTTTCGCCCGGGTGCCGTCACGTTGTACCGAGAGCGCCCCACCGGTTCGAGTGCGCGCAACCTGTGGCACTGCGAGGTCGCGGGACTCGAAACACATGGCGATCAGATCCGTGCCGACCTCAAGGGTGACCTGCCTCTCGCCGCAGACCTGACGACCGTCGCCGCCGCCGAACTCGACCTCCACCCGGGCGCTTCGGTCTGGGCCACGGTCAAGGCCGCGCAGGCGCACGCCTATCCCGCCTGACGGGACCGTCTCGACAAGGTCTTCGGGCGCGCGCCGGCAATCTCCCTCCCCCGCACCGGTGCACGTCGTCTTGCGCGGGGTGGGCGGGGAAGTAGCCGTCGCGGGCCCCGGACGACATGCGCCGGCACGGGTTGGGATGATAGTTAGCTTAGGCTAACCTTCATTCGTGTCGAAAACCCCCAGGCTCATGCCGAAGCATCCCGGACTGTTCCGTGGCGAAGTAGTCCGCAGTGAGCGCTTCTCACCGTCGATGCAGCGCGTGACGGTCACCGGTCCCACCCTCAGCGACTTCCCGTGGCTGGGTTACGACCACTGGTTCCGATTGTTCCTGCGCCTGCCGCACCAGGTCGAGTTCGTGCTTCCGGAGCTGTCCGGCCCCCGATGGTGGGATCCCTATTTCGCCATTCCGGAGGAGGTGAGGCCGCACTGTGCCAACTACACCGTCGCCGACTTCCGGCCCCGGACGGCCGAGATGGACATCGACTTCGTCGTCCACTGCGGCCCGGAGGGTGAGCCCGAAGGCGCTGCGGCGATCTGGGCATGCAGGACCCGCTCCGGTGACCCGGTCGCCCTTCTGGACCAAGGGCTCATATTCGATCGTCCCGACGATGCCACCGAGGTGCTGGTGGTCGCCGACGAGAGTGGGCTGCCCTCGACCGCCGGCATCCTGCGCTCCCTCCCGAGGGACACCGTGGGACGGGTCATCCAGGAGATCCCGCTCGCAGAGGACCGCCGGCCCCTCGTCGCACCGGCCGACGTCTCCGTGACCTGGGTGATCCGGGACGACGCGACCGCGGTGCCCGGCGCCGCGGCCCTTACGGAACTCCGCCGCCACGACGCCATCGACCAGGCGGGCTACGCGTTCGTCGTCGGCGAGTCGACGCTCGCCACCGAGGGGCGACGCCACCTCGTCCGCGCGGGGCTCCCCAAGAACCGCATCACGTTCTCCGGGTTCTGGAAGAGCGAGAAGAGGGGGAAGCTCGCTCGCGTATGACGGATGGGATGAGCCATGTCGTCGGCAGCGCGCAGAAACGGTCACTTCTTCGCCAGGCGCTTCTTCAGGCCCGGCCGCGCACTCAACATGGACGCGACGAACCGGCCGTGGCGACAAGGGCCCCTGGACTCAACCGGTCGTCGCAACACCAGCTTCCTGGAGGGATAGTAGGTGCTCGCTGAGGGCTTCGGCGGGGGTCTTCCAGGCGAGGGTGTTGCGGGGGCGGTTGTTGAGCCGTCACCGACGGGGGCCCGGGCGGCGGGTACGCCTTCACCGGTCTCGGCGGCTCGCGCCCAGGCGACTTCCCGAGCCTGGGCGCAGGCCGAGCGCAGGGCGATGGTGGGGGCTGAACCGAAGGGGCCCGTGACCGTGGGAATGTCTGGGCCGTGGGCGACGGTCTTTGGCACCGGGGCGGGTGACGGCAACTGAGGCTGCCGGCAGCGGCCGATCGTGGCCGCTCGCTCCGGCGTAGGCGGTCTTTCCGCTGGTGCAGGCGGAGAGCGGGAAGACGGGCAGGAGAAGAACAGGTGCGACGAATTTACGCACGAGATGTCCTTGGGTATTGCGATGACCGGACAGGGGAACGCGTGGCCGCGTGACGCGCGGGTTCCCTCCCTCGGTGCAAGGGCGAATGGGACGCGGGGCATCGCGAGCGGTGCCCCGGCGAGGGGTGGCACGCGCGATACGGGTGCGGATCTCACACCCGTATCGCGTGGTGCCCGGTCAGCGCGGCAGGTGGCGCTTCTTCCTGCGGCGCCGCTCACCGAGAGAGGTGACCCAGAAAATGGCCCCGATCACCGCTGCGAAGGGGAGCGTTCCCAGGAGGTCTCCGGTTGCGATGACTTCCACCAGGTAGAAGATCGCCCCGACGAGCAGTCCCATACCCAGAGGGTGGCGTGCAGCCCACTTGCGGGTGTGGACACGGGGGTCGCGGAACACGCGAAGCCTTCCCTTCGGTTAGTAGTGGGGCAGACATGCGTGTAGCGGCCTCGCCACCAATGCCTCGCGGATCGCCGTACGGTTCTCGCGCGGCGGGTGTAGTGAGCTGTGCGGCCGGCGCCGTAGCCGTACAGCCCGTCGCGGGCTCCGCGCCAGCTGCTGGCCCAGTATCCACCGAAATGACGGCTCCGGCGCTTGTGACCGTAGCGATAGGAGATCCATCCCGTTCCGCGCATCCATGCTGAACTGCGGCGCCTGGGGAAACGCGTAAACCGCAAGCGGGTCGCCCGGCTTATGCACGAGCACGGCATCCAGGGAGCTCACCGCCGCAGGCGGCGGTCGCTGACCCGGCCGGACAGGAACGCGAAGCCGGCCCCCGATCTGATCGGCCGCGACTTCCACGCCGAGACCCCCGGCACGAAGCTGGTCGGCGACATCACGGCCCTGCCCACCGGCGAGGGCTGGGCTGCATAGCGCATTCGGACCGCGGCCTGCTACTCCAGTCGTAGTGTGCGAACTGACGGAGCGGCAGGCGTCGACGGGGCGCGCCCACCGGAGCCGAACGCGCCGATGCCTTGCGGGCAAGGGGAGGCCGGCGCCGGCCGGCCTCGTGGCGAACGCGGAAAGGTGCGTGCGGGGCCGGGCACAAGCAGCCCGGAGAAGGCATGAGGCCGGCGACCAGCCCTCGGCGCATGGAGCGGCAAGCAGCACGCAACGTCAGAACGTCCTGAGCAGTCGGCACAGGGATAGACAACTGTCCTGCTCAGCTTGTGGCCGCACGGCCTGTGCTACCGCCCTGCGAGGGCGGGCCCGCCTACGGGCGGCAAAGACAAAGGCAAGGAGATTCAGCCCCTTGCCTTTTCCAAGTTATAGCGCACCGGGGGGCTTGCCGCAAGGCCCCGGTCGTGGCACAGAATGATCGGCCGAGGCCACCACCTGCGGAAATGGGAACACGGCGTGCGCATTTTGTTGTCGACGCCCGGAGGGCGCGATGACGTCGAACGAGAAGGAGGACTGGCAAGGATGAGAAAGCGCCCGACGACGGATTCGACGGAATTGGAGGCGCTGGTGATTCGATCGGCCTGTGAAGGGCTGCTGAGCCTGGATCCACCGGCTTGATTCCGGAGTGATCGTTTCGGGGTTGTCTTGGCGGTCGGCGAGATGATCTGGCTGTTCGGGCAGGGGGTATCCGCTG